>JAUWLR010000032.1 GCA_030613615.1 Candidatus Eiseniibacteriota bacterium | reverse complement strand
TCCAGTACAAGTACCAGAAGGACGACTGTGCTACGTGGGATTGCGACCCGAACCATGAGTTCGTGATTGATGATTCCGGTCCGACGCAGACTCTTCCGCTGGACACGTGGTGCTGGGGCACGCCTGACTGCCCGGCCTGCGCGAGCCCGGTCGAGGAGTCGAGCTGGGGCACCGTCAAGGCGCTCTACAGGTAATCTGAACCAGACCGCGCCACAGGCCGGCCGTGTAGGCCGGCCGGCGGTCATACGAAGCAGCGCGAAGGAGCGGCCTCCGGACGGGGGCCGCTCCTCATGTACCGCCCCCGGGCGTGAGGCGACCTCACAGTCTTGCCCGCATCAGATAGTGTGTGCGGGGGATCGGCGGCGCCGGATTCATGAGGTACATTGCGCGGCTCGTCAGCATTGACATCCGCACTGAATTGTGGTATCGTGTCTGCTGGCGAAGCACGTCCGGCAGTGCCGGCTGAGTACATGCCGCGCCCGGTGGCCCCGGCATTGCTACTGAATGGAATCGCGCGCGGTGTGGAGCGACTAGAACATCCTGATAGAGAGCGCACCCTGGAGTCTGAATGTGACGGTGGCCGCCCGTGTGGCGGGCGGCCCGGGTCTCACAGCGGAGTTCCCCGCGACTGCCTTTGGCCAGCGCCGGGAACTTGAGAGGAGAGGAAGATGAGACTCACTGCAGCTATAGTGATCGCGCTTGCGATTCCGGCCTACGCACTGGCCGGCCCGAGCATAGTAGGCAGCATGCAGGGATGGGATCCGGCGGACCCGGCCTACGACCTGACGCTCAACGCGAGCGGCGTCTATGAGCTGACGAAGTCGCTTGCCGCGGGGTTCTACGAGTACAAGGCTGTCGATGGCGACGCGTGGGGTCTCGACTTCCCAGGCACGGACCAGGGCTTCACGCTTGCGGCCGATGACGACGTCAAGTGGTATGTCAACCTCGGCGCCACCGTGGGCGTCAAGGAGGGCGACGAGTACGTATTCCACAGCATGAACCCGCCCATCGTAGCCGGCGACATGCAGAGCGAGCTCGGCGGCGTCGACTGGGACCCGTACGACACGGTCAACTCCGTGATGTTCAATGGTGACGTCGACGGCGTATGGGAGTTCACCGCCATCATCGAGCCGGCCGGCGACTACCAGGGCAAGATCGTCCTCAACAACAACTGGGACCAGAGCACCGGCGACAACGTATCGTTCTACTCCGATGGCGTGAACCCCGTGACCTTCACCTACGACATGTCGAACAACACGACGACCGTCTCGTCGCAGGTCGTGACGCAGCAGGATGTGCTTGTCACGTTCACCATGTGTCTGCCCGACACTGTCGAGAGCTTCTCTGATGTCTGCGTCACCGGTAGCCACCCGTCGCTCACGAACTGGGGATTCGGGATCCTGATGCCGCAGCCCTGCCCGGCCGTGCAGCCGAAGCTCTGGTCGGTCGACGTTCTGTTCCCGGCGGGCAGCGACCCGTTCGTCGAGTACAAGTACAAGAAGGACGACTGCCAGACGTGGGAGAGCACGTGGAACCACAGCTTCGACATCGATGACTCGGCACCGACGCAGGTGCTGCCAGCTGATGTCTGGGAGTACCTGGGGACCGGGTGCCCGTCCTGCACGAGCCCCGTCGAGGACTCGAGCTGGGGCACCATCAAGTCGATATACAGGTAGCCGGGACTTGACCATTCTGCGGTGAACGAGCGCGCGGGGCCCCGAGCGGCCTCTGGCGACTTGACGCGGTACTCCTCGACAGGGGAGAAGGAGGTAGGACATGAAGCTCTTCGCAGCGACCATGGTTCTGGCCATGCTGCTTGTTCCCGCGGCTGCTCTGGCCGGCCCAAGCATCGTGGGTAACTTCCAGGGCTGGGACCCCGCGGACCCGGCTTCGGAGCTCGCCCTCAACGGCAACGGCGTCTACGAGCTGACGATCTTGGCCGGTGACTCGTTGCATCTCTACAAGGCCGTCGACGGCGACGACTGGGCCAGTGCGTTCCCGGGCTCCGACCAGTCATTCACGCCGGGCACGCCACAGAACGTGACCTTCTTCTGCAATCTGGGCGCGGTCCCGGGCACGAAGGAGGGCGACGAGTACGTCTTCCACAGCCTCAACCCGCCCATCGTCTGCGGGACCCTTCAGGACGAGCTCGGCGGCAGCGACTGGGACCCCGGCGATACGGTGAACACCGTGATGTCAGACCCCAACCTCGACGACATCTGGGAGTTCAGCGCTGTCATCCCCGCGGGCAGCTACGAGTTCAAGATCGTTCTGAACAACAACTGGGACCAGAACACGTCTCCGTCGGGGAACATACCGTTCGGCTCGGACGGCGTGAACCCGGTGACGTTCAAGTACCACATGGCGACCAATACGACCGAGGTCATCACGGCCGCCGCGCCGACAGTGATCAGCGCTCCCATCGATTTCGATGGGACCGCAGCCGACCTCCTGTCCGTCCAGTTCTCGAAGGACGTTGAGCAGATCACGGCCGAGACCGAGGCCAACTACGCCGTCACCGGCGGTCCGAGCGGCCCATACCCGGTTGCGACGGCCACTCTCGACGGGTCCAACGCGAGCCTCGTGCATCTCGACCTCGCCACGGCACTGACCGAGGGCTACGACTACACGGTGACCGTGACGGGTGTCACCGACCTTGCCGGGACTCCGATCGACCCGGCGGCCAACACGGCCTGCTTCTTCCTCCACAAGGTCGACTTCGAGATCAACATGCATCTCTACATCGAGGCCAGCGGCGTTCCGACGAGCCTGCACATCCAGGGCGACACGCACCCCCTCACGTGGGACCAGTGTGGTGGGGCCGAGGCGTTCGACGGTGACGCGGACTCCACGTATGTGGTGACCGAGTACTTCACGATGCACTACACCTGCGGAGGGGCCGCAGAGTCGACTGAGGTCAAGTACAAGTACATCGTCGACTGCACGATCTGGGAAGGCGACTTCGACTTCGGTCACTTTGTGACGCTGGATCCAAACGCCGGCAGCCAGCTCGTGAACGTGTGGTGGGAGGACGTCGCTCCGTTCGACGACATCACGTGCGACGTGGGCGTGCTCTTCCAGGTTCACGATTCGCCGACGTGTGCGGCCGGGCTCTTTGTCCGCGGCACGGAGGCGCCGCTCGACTGGATCAACGGTGTCGAGCTTCTGGATGACGGCACGGGTGGCGACGTCACATCCGGCGACGGCATCTTCAGCGCACAGGTCGTGTTCCCGACCGGCACATACAAGTTCCTCGAGTACAAGTACTTCTGCGCCGAATCAGACACGTCCGGTATCTACGAGTGCGATGTGCTTCCGAACAGGGACCTCACGCTCGACGACGTGAACGGTTGCATGGCGGTCCGTGAAGGTCCGATGGAACTCGAGGACCTCTGGAACTGGTGCGAGCCCGTGACGGGTGCCCAGAGCATCCGGGAGAAGACCTGGGGCCAGATCAAGCACATCTACAGAGCCAGGTAGCGAATGCGCTCCCGGTGCGGCAGGCCGGAACGGTCGGTTCGCCCGCCGCGCGAGAAGCCAGCAGAGGAGAGGCCGGACAGGGTGCAACCCAGTCCGGCCTTCTTCTGTCCTAAGAGGGGAGGGGGACGACCATCCCGGAAGTGGGCATTGACAGCCCGGCGCCCGTGTCATAGTTTGGGCGGGCGCTTCGCGGGCCCCAGTAACCCCGAAAACCGCGCTTTGAGGCTGTATTCCGGGACTAAACCAAGTGGTGGGTGACCGTGTCGGATAATGTGAGCGGGAGAAGCGGGCAGACCCGGGAAGACACGGTCCAGCTCGTAGAGCGTCTGAAGGCCGGTGATGAACAGGCCTTCGAAGAGCTCGTCGGGACCTACAGGGAGAGACTCTACCGGGTTGCCTGGCGCATCCTGCGCGACGATGAGAGCGCTGAGGACGCCGCGCAGGAAGCCTTCATCAAAGTCCATCGCTACATTGCTCGCTTCGAAGGGCGCTCGAGCCTGTACACCTGGATGTACAGGATCACGGTCAACATCGCGCTCAACAAGCTCAAGCGGGACAGATTCAGGCAGATGGTCCCGCTGGGGGACATGATCCGGCCCGACAGGAACCCCCGGTCCGACCCATCAAGGGCCGCAATGGGTTCGGAGATCGTTGAGAGAGTGAAGGAGGCGGTGGAGACACTACCGGACAAGCAGCGGGCCGTCTTCACCCTGAAGTTCTACGAAGGATTGAGTCACAAGGAGATCGCGGGCGTCGTCGGCTGCTCCGAGGGGACATCGAAGGCCAACTACTTCCACGCGATCAGGAAGATGCGGAAACTACTGGGAGACCTGAGATAACATGCGTTGCGACGAGGTGAAGAAACGACTCGCGGAGTTCATGGAAGAGGAGCTCGAGGCCGGCGAGCAGGTGGCGGTGCGTGAGCACCTCGCGACTTGTGACGCCTGTGCGTCCGAGCTCGCCGCATACGAGCGGACCATGATGCTCCTCGAAGACGATGGCTACGTCGAGCCTGATCCGTTCTACTGGACCCGCTTCGAGGCGGGCCTCAGGGCCAGGCTTCGCGACAGGAGCCGGCGCTTCGTCTTCATCCCGCGCCTCGAGAATTTCGCCCCCAGACTCGTTCCCGTCGTTGCCGCTGTTCTCCTGTTTGGTGTAGGGCTCGGGGTCGGCCTGCAGCCGGTACTCAACGTCGTCGGGGTGTCAGATTCCGGGGCGTTTGTCGAGCGGACCACCGATGACAGGGGACCCGTCGTCTCGCCCCGAAGCAAGTCGCTCGTCGAGAGCGGCGGGCTCGCTCGCGAGATGGCGCAGTTCGCGGTCAACGCTCCCGACACGCTCAGACCGGAGAGCTTCGACTCGGCCATCGAGCAGCCGCAGATCATTCTCGCGACTGACGAGTCGTGGCCGGCGGTCGAGTGGCGCCTCGGAGAGCGGAGCCTGGGGGAATAGCGGGTCTCACGCCCGGCAGCAGAGCGTCGGGCGGGTGAAGTGGGGGGACGAGCGTGGGCGGACGCGGATCGGTTGGTTCAGGGGAGTGGGAGTTCGTCCCGCGGCGGGTTGCGGCTGACGCAGGATAGATATAGGTACTGCGCGGATACTTGGTGTTGGAATGGGAGGCCGCCCGGAAGGGCGGCCTCCCGCATGTTTGGTGCGCCGGGCATGGCGCGCGGCGCTTGAGCCGGCCCTTTTGGCCTTGCCGCCCACACGGCGCTGTGATAACTGTGCAGCACAAGGCAAAGGCGGCCCGCGGGCGCGGCGAGTTGTGAGCCCCAGATAGACCGAACGCACGGAGGGAACGACGCGGCGATTTCCCGCGTTCGAGGGGGCCGCTCCCGCCGTGGGGCGGCCCCTTGCGAAACGGAGATGACAGCGATGAAGATTCTCGTGGTGGGAAGCGGAGGGCGCGAGCACGCGCTCGTGTGGAAGATCGCGCAGAGCCCACTGGCCGGGGAGATACTCGCCGCGCCCGGGAATGCCGGAACCGCGACACTGGCCAGGAACGTGGCCGTCGCCGCGGATGACATCGAGGGGCTCGTGCGGCTCGCCGCCGACGAGCGCGTCGACCTGACGGTCGTGGGACCCGAGATTCCCCTGACGATGGGGCTCGCTGACCGGCTGGCCGACGCCGGGCTCCCCGTCTTCGGACCGTCCGCGGCCGGGGCCCGCATCGAGGGCAGCAAGTGGTTCGCCAAGGAGCTGATGCGGAAGGGCGGCATACCCACGGCCGCCGCGTACCTTTCGAACACGCGTGAGGACGCGCTCTCGCGTGCGGACGAACTGGGCTACCCTGTTGTCATCAAGGCCGACGGCCTCGCCGCCGGCAAGGGAGTCGTCATTGCACAGAGCGCCGCTGAGGCCGAGGCCGCGGTAGACGACATGCTCGTGCGCGGGCGGTTCGGCGCGTCGGGAAAACGGGTCCTGATAGAAGAGTGCCTGAAGGGGGAGGAGGTCTCGATCCTGGCCTTTGTGGACGGCGAGCGCAGCGCGCTCATGGTCCCGTCGCAGGACCACAAGCGGGCGTTCGACGGGGACGAGGGGCCCAACACCGGGGGCATGGGCGCGTACGCGCCGGCGCCCGTTGTGACCCCTGCCATGCTCGGTACCATCAAGCGCGACATCATCGATGCGACGGTTCGGGCGCTCCACGAAACGTACGGCACCGTCTACCGCGGCGTTCTGTACGCCGGCCTCATGATCACGGAAGAAGGACCCAGGGTCATAGAGTTCAACTGCCGCTTCGGGGATCCCGAGGCGCAGGTGACGCTGCCGCTTCTCGAGGCGGACATCGTCGAGGTGATGGTCGCAACTGCCCGCGGCGAGCTGGATCCGTCCGCCGTCAAAACGAGTTCGCGCTCGGCCGCCTGCGTGGTGATGGCCTCCGGGGGCTATCCCGCCTCGTACGAGAAGGGGAAGGTCATCGGCGGGCTTGCCTCAGCGGCCGCGTTCCCCGACGTCGTCGTGTTCCACGCAGGCACGGCCGAGCGGGACGGCGACGTCGTCACCTCGGGAGGCCGCGTTCTTGGTGTCACCGGGGTCGCTGACCGTCTGCCCGCGGCACTCGTGCTCGCGTACGAGGGCGTGCGCGTCATCACTTTCGCGGGAGCGCACCACAGGAAGGACATCGGACACCGGGCGCTCGAGAGAAGTGGCGCCGGTTCCACCGGCACCTAGGAGCGCGCGGGCGGGCGCGACGTGAACAGAGGGAGCGGCACGATGAGGGAGATAGATCTCACAGCGCGAAGCGACGAGAGCACGCGGGAACTTCTGGCTCCCGCGGTGCGCGCCCTCAAGGACGGGTCGCTCGTCATCCTGCCCACGACCACGTACTACGCGCTCTCGGCCGACGCGACGAACCCGGATGCGGTGCGCCGCGTCTTCTCCGCGAAGAAGCGGAAGCCTTCGAAGCCACTGGTCGTCCTTGTGGATTCACTCGGGATGATGAAGCAGTTCGTTTCTGAGATCCCCGCTGCAGTGAAGGACCTTGAGTGGAGGTTGGGCAGCAAGGGACTGAGCTACGTGCTCCGGGCGTCGGACCGACTCCCGACCGAGGTGACCGCCGGCACGGGAACGGTCGCCGTCCGCGTCGAGCGCAACGAGGTCGTTCTGGAAGTGCTCTCGCAGCTCGCGGTTCCGATCGTTGCCCCGAGCGCCAACATCGAGGGCGCCGATCCGCCCCGGAGGGTCGACGAGGCCATAGCACCTTTGCGCGACTGGATCGAGATCGCGGTCCGTTGGCACCCGGCCACGGCCACCGCGGCGTCGACGATAGTCGACCTCACGGGCGACGAGTTCTCCATTATCCGGGAGGGCACCGTTCCTGCCGCCGACGTCGGGAAGGTCCTCGGCCGGTAGAAGCGGGCGGTTTCAGCCCGCGCGACCGGGCGCGGGCCGCCGGTTGATTCTTGACTGGCCTCTCCACCAGCCAGTACACTACCAGTCTGCGCGCCAATCCAAGAGGTGACGATGTCCTTTTCAGTGCTGCTCGTCTGCACCGGCAATACCTGCCGGAGCGCGATGGCGGAGGGAATCCTGAGGTCCCTGATCCCGGATCCGCGGCGCGGCGACGTGCTGGCGGAGTCCGCCGGGACGGCGGGCCTCGTGGGCGTGCCGGCCTCGGAGTTCGCCCAATCGGTGTGCCTCGAGCACGGCATCGACATCGGTTCGCACATGTCGAGCGCCCTGACGAGAGCGCTTCTCGGCCGGGCGAGCCTCGTTCTTGCGATGACCCGCACGCACGGCGAGTACATCGCCTCCGTCGATCCCGAGTCCGCCGGCCGCACGTTTCTCCTCTCGGAGTTTGCGGACGGCAGCGACGTCGACGTGCCGGATCCTATCGGCGCCCCGAGAGAAGACTACGAGTCCGTTTTCAAGATGATGGAGGGGTACCTCAAGAAGGCTCTGCCCGCGATCATGAAGCTTGCGGAGGAGGGGGAGCGATGAAGATCTCCGTGGCGTCGGACCACGCGGGCTACGAGCTGAAGGAAGCTGTGAAGCGGCATCTGAAGGCCGCCCGACACGAGGTTGTCGACTTCGGAACGAACAGCACGGAGTCGACCGACTACCCCGACTACGCGACGCCCGCGGCACGCGCGGTGGCGAGCGGAGAGGTGGAGAGGGGAGTGTTCGCTTGCGGGTCGGGTCAGGGCATGGTGATGACGGCCAACAAGGTGAGGGGAGTCCGCGCGGCGCTTGCCTGGCAGCCGGAGGTGGCGCGGCTCTCGCGCCAGCACAACGACGCAAACGTCCTCGCACTTCCGGCGCGCTTCGTCGGCATCGAACAAGCGCTGGAGATCGTCGATGCCTGGATGGACGCCGAGTTCGAAGGCGGCAGACATATTCCGAGAGTCGAGAAGATGATGAAGGCCGAGGAGGAGTAGTCATGGCGGATCTGAAAACAGTGGACCCGGAGATCTTCGACGCGATCCAGCAGGAAACGCGTCGGGAAACGGACAAGCTGGAGCTCATCGCGTCTGAGAACTTCACGAGTGAGGCGGTGCGGGAGGCTGTTGGGTCGGTCATGACCAACAAGTACGCGGAGGGCTACCCTTTCAGGCGCCGCAAGGACGGGACCATCAACTGGGAGGCCAACGGCCGCTACTACGGTGGATGCGAGCACGTCAACGTGGCCGAGCGGCTGGCCATCCACCGCGCGAAGGAGCTCTTCGGCGCCGAGCACGCCAACGTGCAGCCGCATTCGGGCAGCCAGGCCAACATGGCGGTCTACTTCGCGCTTCTCGATGTCGGCGACACCTACTTCGGACTGGAACTGTCGCACGGTGGCCATCTGACGCACGGGCACCCCATCAGTTTCTCCGGCATGTTCTACAACGTCATCCACTACGGCGTCGATGAGAAAACAGAGGTCATCGACTACGACGTGCTCGCTGGTCTCGCTCTCGAGCACAAGCCCAAGCTCATCGTCACGGGCGCGTCCGCGTACCCGAGGACGCTCGACTTCGCCAGGTTCCGCGAGATAGCCGATTCGGTTGGCGCCTACCTCATGGTCGACATGGCGCACATCGCAGGGTTGATTGCGGCGGGTCTGCACCCGAGCCCCGTTCCACATGCGGACGTCGTCCCCACCACGACACACAAGACGCTGCGTGGACCCAGGGGCGGTATGGTGCTGATGAAGGACAAGGTGGCCGCGGCCGTCGACAAGATGGTGTTCCCCGGGATTCAGGGCGGGCCGCTCATGCACGTTATCGCGGGCAAGGCCGTCTGTTTCAAGGAAGCGCTCGGCGCAGGCTTCAAGGAGTACCAGAAGAAGATTCTCGAGAACGCGCAGTACATGGCGGACGCGTTCAGGAGTCGGGGGCTCCGGCTGGTGTCGGACGGCACCGATACCCATCTGATGCTCGTCGATTTGAGGGAGAGGGGCGTCACCGGCAAGGCGGCCGAGAACGGCCTCGAGAAGGCCGGGATCACCGTCAACAAGAACACGATCCCCTTCGACCCCCAGAAGCCATTCATCGCGAGCGGCATAAGGGTCGGGACGCCGGCTCTCACCACGCGCGGTATGGGGAAGGCGGAGATCGAGGGTGTCGTGGCGCTTATCGACAGGGCACTCTCCGATATCGAGAATGAGCAGGTGCTCAACGAGGTGAAGGCCGAGGTCGGTGAGCTCTGCGCCGCCTTCCCGCTGGTGGTCGGAGAGGACCGCCCGGTCTAGCGGCGAGCACCGGGCGTCAACTACGGCCCGTGCGCCGCTCCAGGCGCACATTCGCACAGGACTTGTGGAATGGACAAGAGACCCTCGTGGGATGAGTACTTCATGAGCATTTCCCGGCTCGTCGCGGGGCGCTCCACGTGCCTGAGGCGGCACGTGGGGGCCGTTCTCGTGCGCGACCGCCACATACTGGCCACGGGCTACAACGGACCTCCGGCCGGCCTGCCGCACTGCGACGAGACCGGCTGCATCCGTGAGAAGCTCGGGGTGCCCACGGGGGAGCGGCACGAGTTGTGCCGCGGCATCCACGCGGAACAGAACGCCATCATCCAGTCCGCCAACTACGGGACCGGCATACGAGGCGCAACCATATACACGACGCTCCATCCGTGCTCCGTCTGCGCCAAGATGATTATCAACGCCGGGATCATGAGGGTTGTGACCGACGACTCATACCCGGACGACCTCGCGTCGGAGATGCTCACCCAGGCCGGAGTCCAGGTCGACCACCTGCCCGACCTCGTCGGGGCGCCCGTCGGCGATGACTCCGCTCCCGTGGCGACCGGGAGCCCCACCCCGGAAACCGGAACCGGTTGACGTCGCCTCCCGGATAAAAAACCCCGTTCAGGATTGTTCCCGCTTGACACGACTCGGCGGTCGTTGCTAGTCTGCCCAAGCCATTGGTGGAGGACAGCTCGCGGACGTGATGTGTGGTGGTGTGACCTTCCGTGGCATCATTTCTAACCAACTACTAACGACACGATGCGATTTGGATCTCGCCGGCGGGAGTTGTCGCTCTCGAGGTCTCCAGCTTTCTGACTTTTCCTACTGAGAGGATCGGTTCAGCAACCATGTCCAACGCACACGACAAGAAGGTCGTCGACGGTTCGGTTGCCGACGAGGGAGTGGTCACGTCCGACAGTACTCTTGAGAGAGCGCTTCGCGAGAGGCAGACGGACATCGAAGTGGACGACGCGAGCGCGCCGGTCGAGGTCGATCTGGACGACGCGATCATGGTCGACGACGGGACGGACGCGCCCGGACACGCGGGGCGTCTGAAGCTGTTCATGGACGAGGACGAACTGCTCGGACTTCACCGTCGGCTCGCGAGCAAGCTCTTCCGTCTGGTCAGGAAGAGAAGCGGCAAGATCGTCCAGTTCGACCGCAAGAAGATCACGACGGCGATCTTCAAGGCCGCCGAAGAAGTGGGGGGGAAGGACCGGGAGACGGCCGAGCGGCTCACGGACGAGGTTCTGCTGTATCTCTACTCCGAGCAGGGCGATAACCTCCCTGAGGTAGAGGAGATACAGGACGCCATCGAGAAGATCCTGGTTGAGCGCGGGCACGCCAGGACCGCGAAGGCCTTCATTCTCTATAGAGACCGCCGACACCAGGTTCGTCGCAAGAAGAGCACACCGGACCTCGCCGGACTGGAGAAGAAGCGACCGCCGAAGATCTTCGACGCGACGGACATCGCGGTGTTCGTTCGCACGTCGAGCGACGACATGATCGTGTGGGATCGCGAGAGGATCATTGAGACTCTCGTGCGCGAAGCGCAGCTCGATGTCACGACAGCCGAGAAGATCAGTCGCGAGGTTGAGGACCAGATCGTCCTCAGCAAGATCAGGGTCATCACCGCTCCGCTTGTCCGCGAGATGGTCGACGCGAAACTCGTCGAGCACGGACTCGAGTCGGCGCGGCGCAAGCACACGCGACTCGGTGTTCCTCTGTACGATGCCGAGCGGATCATCCTCACTCCGAACAAAGAGAACGCTAACATCCCGCACAATCCCGAAGCGACGAACATGACTCTCGCGGAGTCGATAAAGAAACAGTACGCGCTCCTCGAGATCTTCAGTCAGGACATCGCCGACGCGCACGCGCGCGGCGACATCCACCTGCACGACCTCGGCTTCATCGACCGGCCGTACTGCTCGGGCCAGTCGCTCGAGTATGTGAAGAAGTTCGGGCTCTCTCTGCCGAACGCGCTCTCTATCGCGAAACCGGCCAAGCACCCCGAGATCCTGCTCGCCCACATGGTGAAGTTCTCCGCGGCGCTGCAGGGGCACTTCGCCGGGGCCATCGGATGGGACGCCGTCAACGTCTTCTTCGCACCGTACCTCGAGGGGCTCTCTGACCGCGATGTGCATCAGCTGGCCGAGATGCTCATCTTCGAGTACTCGCAGCAGAGCGTGGCGCGCGGCGGGCAGGCCATCTTCAGCGACATCAACATCTACTGGGAGACGCCGAAGCACTTCAGGGGCGTCATGGCCATTGGCCCGGGCGGGAAGCAGACCGGGCGCACCTACGATGACTACCGTGTGGACTCCCAGCGTTTCGCGACCGCGCTGTTCGACGTCTACAAGGAGGGAGACGGCACAGGAAGGCCGTTCTTCTTCCCGAAGCCGCTCGTCCACATTACCGACGAGTTCTTCAGGACGCCCGGCCACGAGGAGTTCCTGCTCCACATAAGCGACGTTGCGGCTGACAAGGGCAACACGTATTTCGTGTTCGATCGCGGCGAGACTGCGAAGATCTCGGAGTGCTGTCGCCTGTCCTTCAAGCTCGAGCAGTCGGACCTCGACGACGCGAAGGAGCCGTGGAAGATGCGCTACTCCGCGCTTCAGAACGTCACGCTCAACATGCCGCGGGCCGCGTACTACGCCGACGGAGACGACGGCAGGCTGTTCGAGAAGCTCGATGATCTTATGGCGCTCGCCGTCCACGCGCATGAGCAGAAGAAGGAGCTGATCGAGAAACTGCTGGCGATGGGGGATCAGGGTCCGCTTGCGCTGCTGACGATGGCGCCGGACGGGCAGCAGTATCTGCGGATGCACCGGGTGACGTACCTCATCGGTCTGCTCGGTCTCAACGAACTCGTGCAGAGTCACACGGGGTGTGAGCTTCACGAGTCGGACGAAGCATTCAGGCTCGGGCTTAAGGTCATCGCGCATCTCAAGCTCGTGTGCGACAGGGCGTCGAAGGACGTGGGGATGCGGTTCGTCCTCGAGCAGACGCCCGCCGAGTCCGCTGCGTACCGGCTGGCCAGGCTCGATCTCGAGCACTTCCCCGAGGATGCTGAGAAGGTCGTCAAGGGCAACCCGGACATCGGAGAGGTGTACTACACGAACTCGACCTTCCTCAATGTCGCGCACAAGCTGAGCCCGATCGAGCGCATCAAGAAGGAGGGGATGTTCCACGACATGATCGAGGCGGGGGCGCTGTCGCACGTGTGGATAGCCGACTCGAGGCCTTCGGCTCAGGCGGTCGCCAGCTTCGTCAAGAAGACCTTCGAGCACACGAGAAACGCGCAGATCGCGTTCTCGCCCGAGTTCACGACCTGCAACGTCTGCATGAAGGTCACCAGGGGGCTCGTCGACACCTGCCCCTACTGCAGTGCCAAGGGGATCGACGGCATCACGAGCATCACCACCGAATCCAAGTAGCCCTCGAAGGTCCCCGGGTTGAACGGGGGCTTCCGGGGCGAACTGAAGGACCGGTTCAGGAGCGGCATCGAATGAATCTCGTTTTCTTCGTGAAAGAGGACTGTGACGCGTGCAAGAACGCGAAGCAGAAGGTCTCCTTCTTCCTCGACAAGTGGGGCGCGGCCGATTCGGTCGTGACCGAGGCCATCAACCTGGACACCGAGGACGGGCTCGTTGAGGCGGCGATGAACGGCGTTGCCGACGTGCCCACGATAATCCTCCATCATGAGGGTAGCGAGGTGGCCAGGTGGATCAAGAAGGCGCCCCCGTCTGAGGAGCTAAGGACCAAGCTCGGCCTCTAGCGGCCACGCCGTCGCCTCCTTCGGTCCCCGTGCCGACGGCGCAAGCCCACCCGAAAAACCGGTGCGCGGCCTTCCGGGCGCGTGCTATAATCCCCGCTCAAGGTCAGACGAAGGTCAGACGACTGGTTGCGCGGCAACGTCCCGCGCAGACCATTCATCCGGAGGGAGGTTGACGGAATGGGACTTCGGAAGATAGCAGCGCGCTCACTCGTCGCGGCGATCGGCATCTGGCTGGTTGCGTCTGGTTGCGGAGGCGGGGGCTCGGGTGGCAGGGACATCGCCATCAATGAACCGGTGCGGCTCACGCGCACGTTCGAGAACGGCCAGACGCTCAAGTACAAACTGGAGTCGGCAGGCGAGATGGCGGTCGCGATGCAGGGCTACGACCGCGTCGCCAACACCCAGACGGAGTTCAGGACGACGTGTCAGTTCTCTGGCGTCGGTACGGGCGACATGAACATGGCCATGCGTTTCGACCACGCCGCCTCCAGCATCTCGTTCGGGGACCAGTTCATCGCCCAGGAGAGCGCCTCGGCACTCCGTGGCAAGACGCTCAACGTCTCGCTCGCGCCGGACGGGCAGGTGCTGTCTTTCTCCGGCATGGCAGGCGAGGATTACCTCGAGGAGGGCGTCGGGCAGGTGGCTCTGATGATCCACAGCATGTTCCCGAAGCTCCCGGAGGAGCCCATTACCATCGGCTACACGTGGGAGGACGACCTCGACATTCCGGACATCACGAGCTCGACCAAGAGGGACTTCGTCGGCGAGATCACCTACACGGTAGTAGGTTTCAAGGAGAAGTACGGCATAGCCTGCGTCGAGGTCGCCACGGTCTCGACGTTCGAGTTCGAGGGCAGGGTCGAGCAGCAGGGCGAGGCCTGGCTGATGTCGGGCTCGGGCGAGTCCACGGGCACTGTTCTCTTCTCGATAGAGGACGGGTTGATCCTCTTCAGCAAGAGCGACACGAAGATGGAGTTCGAGGGCGAGGGCTCGACCACGGCGGGCGCCGGTGCGTCGACGACGCTCTCGGCCGGGATGATAGTCCGGGGTACATTGGAGCTTCTCTAGCAGTTGCTAATCCACCGGTCCCGCGTCGTTCGCGGCGCGGGAGCTGGACGGCTATAGAATCAGGAGTCGCAACCTGGGACTCAAGACGTTTGCCGGCGGCATCCACCCGTCGGACTCAAAGCAACTCACGAACAGAAACGAGATCGTCGAGCCGACGCTGCCCGACCGCGTCGTTATTCCTCTCAGGCAGTCGCTCGGCGCTCCTGCGACGCCCGTCGTCAAAGTGGGGGACGAGGTCAAGGTCGGTACTGTGATCGGCGAGGCGGCCGGTTTCGTCTCCGTTCCAGTCCACGCGTCCATCTCGGGCAAAGTGACGGCGGTCGGCAGGTTCCCGCACCCGCTGGGCGGCGAGCAGCAGGCGATAGTCATCGCGGGCGACGGGGAGGACTCGTGGCACGAGTCGGTCGCCCCGCGGAACAACGCCGACTCGCTTGCGCCCAAGGAGATCATCGACATCATCCGTGACGCCGGCATCGTCGGCCTCGGCGGAGCGGCATTCCCCACGCACGTCAAGCTCTCGCCTCCGGACTCCAAGCCCATAGACACGGCCATCCTAAACGGCGCCGAATGTGAGCCCTGGCTGACGGCCGACCACCGGATGATGCTGGAGCGGCCGGCCGAGGTCATGCGGGGTTTTCACCTCATAATGAGGGCTCTTGGCTGCGAGAGGGGCTTCGTCGGCATCGAGTCGAACAAGCCGGATGCGGTCGAGGCGCTGAAGGCGGCAGTACGTTCTGACTCAGGGATCCGCGTGGTCATGGTTCAGGTCAAGTACCCGCAGGGCGCGGAGAAGCACCTGATAGACTCGCTTCTCAGGCGGAAGGTGCCCGCGGGCGGACTTCCCATGGACGTTGGAGTGGTCGTGCAGAACGTGGGTACCGCCCTGGCCGTGTACGAGGCGTGCCACAAGGGTATCCCTCTGGTGCGGCGAGTGGTGACCGTGACCGGCAACCCGGTCGAGAACCCGTCGAACTTCTATCCCAGGATAGGGACGATGGTCGGAAGCCTCGTCGAGCAGGCCGGCGGCCTCTCGGACGAGGTCTCCAAGGTCATCTCGGGCGGGCCGATGATGGGCATGGCGCAGTTCACGCTCGACGTTCCCGTCATCAAAGGGATGTCCGGCGTGCTCTTCCTCGGCCCGGGTGAGGTAGACACCACGCCACCCGACCCGTGCATAAGGTGCGGGCACTGCGTCCATGCGTGCCCCATGAAGCTCCTGCCCACGACCATCGAGAAATACGTGATGGTCGGGGCCATCGACAAGGCGGTCAAGATCGGCCTGAACGACTGCATCGAGTGCGGGGCGTGCGCGTACGTCTGCCCGTCGAGGCGGCGGCTCGTTCACCAGTTCAAGTACGGGAAGTACCAGTCGGCCGAGCTCAGGAAGAAGGCCGCCGAGCAGAGTGACAAGGAGAAGGGGAACTGATGTCGGAGCATTTCATCGTATCCGCGTCTCCGCACGTGCGCCAGAACACCTCCATCCAGAAGGTGATGTTCGGCGTCGTCATCGCCCTGGCTCCGGCGGTCGTCGGTTCGGTCTACTTCTACGGAGTGCGGGCGCTGCTCCTCATTCTGCTGTCGTGTCTCGCGGCGCTCGTCACCGAGGGGGTCATCCAGAAGGCCAGGGGAGTGCCGGTCACGATGGGTGACGGCAGTGCTCTCGTCACGGGGGTCCTGCTTGCGTTCAACATCCCGCCGGGCGTGCCGTGGTGGATGCCCGTCGTCGGGTCCGTGTTCGCGATAGCGATAGGCAAGCAGATTTTCGGCGGCGTGGGCTACAACCCGCTGAACCCCGCCCTTCTCGGCCGCGCTTTCCTGCTGGCCTCGTGGCCGGTCCAGATGACCACGACGTGGGTGCCGGTCCACGGTGGGACGCTCTCGGGTCTCACTCTCAAGGGTGTCGACGTCGTGACGCAGGCGACGCCACTGGCCGTCATGAGGAAGGTGACGGGGATCATCGCAGACCCAAACTCGACGACGCACCAGATAGTCCAGGCGCGCGAGGTCCTCGCGGAGCTCGGCTCGTCCGAGTCCATCTCGAACCTCTTCATGGGGCAGGTCGGCGGCTGCATCGGGGAGACGTCCGCGATACTGCTCCTGATCGGCGCGGCGTATCTGATGTTCAAGCACTACATCGAGTGGCGCATCCCCGGCACCTACATGGCCACGGTCGCTATCCTGACGTGGGTCTTCGGCGGGCCCTCCGGGCTCTTCACGGGGAACGCGCTCTTCCATATTCTCGCGGGCGGGCTCATCCTCGGCGCTTTCTACATGGCGACCGACATGGTGACGTCGCCCGTGTCGCCGAGGGGGATGATCATCTTCGGCGTAGGGTGCGGCGTGCTGACCAGCATCATCCGGCTCGTCGGCGGATACCCCGAGGGTGTCAGCTACTCGATCCTTCTGATGAACGTCGCGACGCCTCTCATCGACCGGCACACGCGCCCGAGGAAGTTCGGGGAGGTGAAGAAGAGTGGGTAGCTACATTCGCCTGGTGATCACACTGACGGTGATAGCCGCCGTGGCGAGCTTCGGGCTCTCCGCGGTCTACAACGCGACCCACGGTATCACGGAGGAGTACAAGCGTCTGGAGATGGAGAACGCGCGCATCGAGGTCCTCCCGAGCGAGGGAGGGGAGTACTTCGTGGAGACGGTGACCGACTCGATACTGGACGGTCGGGAGTTCGACTACTACACGGCGTACGCGCCCGGCGACGTCGTCCGCGGATACACGTTCACGGCCTACGGCAAGGGCTACTCGAGCACGATAGAGACGATCGTCGGAGTCGTTCCCGACGGATCGATCTCGGGCATCAAGATCGTCGACCAGAAGGAGACGCCGGGCCTGGGCGCCAAGATCCAGGAGGTCGCGTCCAGGAACACGCTGTGGGCGGTCATCATGGGCAGGGGCGTCGACGAGACGGGCACTCCGCCGTGGTTCCAGGAGCAGTACAAGTACTTGAGGACCGACGATCTGCGCGTCGTGAAGAGCCCGGGCGAGGACGGTATCCTCGCGATAACGGGCGCGACCGTCAGTTCGGAAGCGGTCACGGGGTCGGTGAAGAGTGGCCTCGCGATGCTCTTGTCCATCGTCGGCATCGAGGGAACGTTCGACGCCGCGGCGCGGGCGGAGGAAGCGGGAGGCGAGCGATGAGCGCCCTCAAGGAACTGACGAAGGGTCTCTACAAGGAGAACCCCGTCTTTCGGTTGGCTCTGGGGCTGTGCCCGGCGCTGGCCGTATCGACGTCCGTCAAGAACGCGCTCGGCATGGGCGCGGCCGCGACGTTCGTTCTCCTGGGTTCCAACATCGTCATCTCGCTGCTCGGGAAGATCATCCCGGCCAAGGTCCGCATCCCGTGCTTCGTCGTGGTCATCGCGAGCTTCGTGACCATTGTCGAGCTGGTCATGGGCGCCTACCTGCCCGAGCTTTCGAAGTCGCTCGGCATATTCATCCCGCTCATCGTCGTCAACTGCATCATCCTCGGGCGCGCGGAGGCGTTCGCGTCGAAGAACGGGCTCTGGCTCTCGATCATGGACGGCATCGGCATGGGCCTGGGCTTCACGTTCGCCATTGTCCTGATCGGCGCCATCCGCGAGATCCTGGGCGACGGCAAGCTCTTCGGCTACATGGTCCTAGGTCCCGACTTCCAGCCCGTTCTCATTATGATCCTGGCGCCGGGCGCGTTCATTACGATCGGACTTCTGATGGGCTACTTCAACATTCTGGACGCGAAGGTCAAGCGCAGGGCCGAGGCGGCTCGTCTGGCCGACTCCAACGCGAGAGGAGGGCGCTGATGGACCTGGGTCAGCTTCTCGCGATCGTCATAGGCGCCATCTTCGTCTCGAACTTCGTGCTCGCGCGGTTCCTCGGGCTCTGCCCGTTCGTCGGTGTCTCGAAGGACTCGGAGTCCGCGCTCGGCATGGGTATGGCGGTCATCTTCGTGATGACGATGGCCTCGCTCGTCACGTGGTTCGTTTACAACTACGTGCTGGTGCCGCTCGAGCTCACTTACCTGCGGACCATCGCGTTCATCCTGGTGATTGCGGCGCTCGTCCAGTTCGTCGAGATGGTGATCGAGAAGACGTCGCCGACCCTGCACAAATCGCTCGGCATCTACCTGCCGCTCATCACGACGAACTGCGCGGTGCTGGGCGTGGCGGTGGTCAACGTCGACAGCTTCATGGCCACGGGGCTCGCGCGCAACGCGAGCTTCATCTACACCATCGTGCACGGCTTCGCCGCCGGGCTCGGGTTCACGCTGGCGCTCATACTGATGGCCGCGATTCGCGAGCGGCTGGATCTCATCGACGTGCCGAAGTCGATGCGCGGCATCCCGATCACGTTCATCGTGGCCGGGCTCATGGCGATAGCGTTCCTCGGATTCTCGGGGCTCAAGATAGGCTAGCGGGAAGGACGGCCGCCCGGTTGCGGCGGCTTAGCCGCACGGCGGAGCGCAGCGCCCGGCGAGCGCAGCGCGCGGGGGAGCACAGCGCCCGGCGATCGCAGCACCCGGCGAGCACAGCACCCGGCGGAGCGCAGCGCCCGGCGAGCGCAGCAGGGAAGGGTTTCGATGGAGTCGGTAGTCGCGAGATCGATCATAGTCCTCTCGGCCATGGCCGCCCTGTTCGGGGTGATACTGGCCATTGCCTCGAAGGTGTTCGCGGTCCACCGTGACCCCAAGGTCGAGAAGCTCGTGGACGTTCTGCCCGGCGTGAACTGCGGCGCGTGCGGCTACCCGGGATGTCAGGGCTACGCCGAGGCCGCCGTGAAGGCGGGCGTCGCGCCGGTCTGTCCGCCCGGCGGGGCCGACGTCGCCGAGCGAGTGGCCGAGATACTGGGCAGCGAGGCCGGGGAACACGTCCCCGAGGTCGCGGTCGTCCACTGCGCCGGAGGCCTGTCGAACGCTCAGCAGCGTCTGGACTACGAGGGCATCCACGACTGCCGGGCCGCGATCCTGGTTGGAGGAAGCACGAAGGCGTGCATCTTCGGTTGCCTGTCGCTCGGCACGTGCAAGGCAGTCTGCCCGTTCGACGCCGTCGAGCTGGATGACGAGGGTCTCGTCCATATCGACGTCAAGAAGTGCACCGGCTGCGGCAAGTGCGTCGAGGCCTGTCCCGTCAACATCATCGAGCTCGTGTCGAAGGACATGAAGGTCCACATCCGGTGCTCGTCCCACGACAAGGGCAAGAAGGCGAAGGCCGTCTGCGAGGTCGCCTGTATCGCGTGCCAGCTCTGCGTCAAGAAGTGCCCGAACGACGCGATCCACATGGAAGAAGACCTCGCGGTCATCGACTATTCGAAGTGCACGAACTGCGGTATCTGCGCCGCGGTCTGTCCGACCGGCGCAATCATCGACGACATCAAGACGCGTCCCAAGGCCGTCATCGGCACGAAGTGCGAAGGACTGGGCAAGTGTGTGGAGGTCTGCCCCGTCAAGGCCATATCCGGCGAGCCGGGGGAGCGGCACGAGATCGACCGCGGTAAGTGCATCGGCTGCGGCCTGTGCCTGGACGCGTGCCCCACCAAGTCGATAGGTATGATCGGAGCTCTCGGACACCAGAGGGACAGAGATTGATGAGCGACGCGATTCCCGGGGAACAGAGATCGACGAGCGACGCGATTCCCGGCAACAGACTGCTGCTTTTCCTGAGGGCGGCGCGAGCGCCCTTCCTCACCGTGTCGGTGATGCCGGTCCTGATCGGCGCGACGCTCCCGTTCTGGTTGAGGCCGGACGGGTGGACCTTCAGCGTCGCCCGCCTGATAGAGATGATCGTCGCTGTTGTTCTCCTTCACATGGGCGCGAACCTCGGGAACGGCTACTACGACCACGTGTCCGGCGCCGACCCCGCCAATCCCAATCCCGGCGTGCTGTCCGGGGGCTCCGGGCTCATCACGAGCGGCGCGCTGCCGGCGGCGTTCTTCCTGAAGAGCTCGATCGTGTGTCTCGCGCTGGGCGCGGCACTGGGTCTCCACCTGAATTCCGTGCAGCCCGGCAATCTCGTGCTGGTCGTAGGGCTTATCGGCGTTGCTCTGGCGCACTTCTACACGGCGCCTCCGGTCAAGCTGGCCTACCGGGGACTGGGTGAGATAGCCGTCGGTCTCGCGTTCGGTGTTCTGCCCGTGGTCGGGGCATACTACGTGCAGGCGGGGACGTTCTCGTGGCTCGTCGTGAGGGCGTCTTTGCCCATCGCGTTCGCGACCATCCTGGTTCTCTGGGTCAATCAGATGGTCGACTTCAAGCCCGACCGCGACACGGGCAAGCGGAACCTCGTGGTTGTCATGGGACCGCGGGCGGCAGGGCGCGGTATGGTGCTCGCCCTGGCGCTCCTGATGTTCGGGTCCCTCTTCGCGGCCGTGTTCACGGCCGCGCTCATCCCACTCACGCTCGTCGCAGTCCTTGCGTTCGGCCTCATCCGCACGGTGGTGGCAGACTGCTGGAGCCACTACGGGCGCCCCAATAGGCTGGCCGAGGCCGCGTCCTCGGCGATCAGACTGCACCTCACCCTCGGCATCATCATTGCCGGATCCGCACTCGTCGCAATCGGGAGCTGACGACAGTGTCAACCAGCAGGAAGCGGCTCGCTTTTGAAGTGGCGGCGCTCCTCGTTGTCGTCGCGCTCATTGTCACGTTCGCGACGCGCAGGCGCGGCGACTCCGACAGGCACGTCGACTACCGCTTCTTGATGGGCACCATCGTGTCCGTCACGGTGCTGACACCCGACGCCGAGGTGGGCCGCGCCGCGATAGACGCCGCGTTCGACGAGATCGCGCGCATCGAGGCCGCGACCACGCGCCATTCCGAAGACAGCGAGATCTCGCGGCTGAACGCGCGGGTGGACGGGTTCGCAGGCGTGCGCGTCAGCAGGGAGGTGGCGGAGGTCGTCGCGCGGTCGCTCGCGGTCGCCCGGACGTCCTCCGGCGCTTTCGATATCACGGTGGCGCCGCTCGTGGACCTGTGGACGCTGAACGACGAGGAATTCACGGTCCCCGAGGAGTCCGCCATCAGTGCCGTCCTCCCGTCGGTGGACTGGTCTGCTGTCCAGGTCGACACCGCCACGCGCACGATGACCGCGCTGCCTGGCACGGCGATCGACCTCGACGGGGTGGCGAAGGGCTACGCGGTCGACCGCGCGGTCGCGGTGCTAGGGAGTTTGGGCATCGAGACGGGCGTCGTCGACGCGGGCGGGGACGTGGGCTTCATCGGCACGCCGCCCGACGCGGGCGTCTGGCGCGTCGGCATCAAGCACCCGAGGCAGGACGGACTCCTGGGAGTGGTCAATCTTTCCGGCGGCAGCGTTGCGACCTCCGGTGACTACCAGCGCTACGCCCTCGTCGACGGCGTCCGCTACCATCACATCCTCGACCCCGCGACGGGGTATCCGGCGCGCGGCGTCATGAGCGTCACCGTGGCGGCCGAACTTGCGGTCGAGGCGGACGCGCTCGCGACGGCGGTCTTCGTGCTCGGCCCCAAGGAGGGGCTGGCGTTCATTGAGCGGACGTCCGGTGCGGAGGTGGTTCTGGTCACCGGCGACGGGGACTCTGTCGGACGCGTACTCGTTTCGTCGGGGCTTATGGGGAAGTTTGTCGAGCAGTAGCGCCCGTCCGGGTGTATGTTGTTTGCACGAGACGCCGCGCATGAGTCCTGGGATTTCCTTCACGAGGTAGATCATGAATCAGCTGGCCGAGTGGCTGTCCTCCAGTACGAGAATGAACCCGGACGTCGCGCTGAAGCTGGTGAGCAGCGTCGCTGTGATCCTCTTCCTCTGGGCGGTCCGGGCCCTGGTCCTTCTCATCGTCAGGCGGAGGACCGACGATGTCCGAAGCCGGTACAACTGGCGCAAGGTCTCGACTCACGTCAGCGTGGTCGTCGGGCTCCTGATCGTCGGCCGCATCTGGCTGACCGGTTTCCAGACGTTCTTGACCTTCGCCGGGCTTGTCTCGGCGGGCATCGCGATCGCCCTCAAGGACACCGTGGCGAGCGTCGCCGGCTGGGTCTTCATCGTATGGCGGAGGCCCTTCGCCGTGGGAGACCGGCTCCAGATCGGGGAGCTCATCGGCGACGTCATCGATATCCGGGTCTTCCAGTTCTCGCTCCTCGAGGTGGGGGGCTGGGTCGACTCCGACCAGAGCACCGGGCGCGTTGTGCACGTGCCCAACGGCCTGCTCATGACGACCCCGCTCGCGAACTACGGGGCCGGCTTCGAGTACATCTGGAACGAGATACCGGTGCTCGTCACGTTCGAGA
>JAUWLR010000267.1 GCA_030613615.1 Candidatus Eiseniibacteriota bacterium | reverse complement strand
AGTATTGCAGGTAGTACATCGGTGCGCCCGCAGCGTCGGCGAAGTTCGTGAGCGAGCGGTCGAGCTCCTCCCGCATGACGGAGAGGAGGTCGAAGGGGGCGTCCGCGGCGTGCGTCGGGCTGGCGACCCCGACCATCGCGCAGATGGCCACAGCAAGACAAACGGCCCTGGTCATGGATCCTCCTTGGCAGAGATGGGTCCGTGTGATTTCGATGAAGTGGCCACGATTCTAACACAGCACCGGTGCTTCCGGCAGGACATTACTCGCCGCCCCGCCCCGCGTCTGCTATAATGGTCCCGGACTGCTTATTCGTCTCTGACACGGGCGCGCTCTCGCGCCGTTTTGCATTCCCAGACGGGACCGCGCATGCACCGTCTTAAGTCGCTCCGGTGGCTCGTATTCTTTCTCGGCCTCGGCGTCGCGCTCGCGATTGCCGGGGCCGGCGTACGTCCGGGCCGCGGGCTCGAGGTCGTGGGCGGCTGGAGCACTGACGGCACGTGCTCGTGGGACGAGCCCAACCCGCCCGCCGGGGACGACTACGAATTCGAGTTGTCCGACATCATCTTGGGCTCCACCTCCGACTACCTGCTCGCCGGCACGGACGAACGCGGACTGCCCATCATATCGGGCGCTGCGATGACCAGCACCAAGCCGGTCCGCCACCTTTCGTCGCACCTCTACGATTCGACCGGCGAGGAGCTCGTGGGGCTCGAGGACAGATGGCTCATCTGCCCCACGGGCGCGCGTCTCCCTGAGCCCGAGGTGCTCATCTGGTGGCCCGAGTCGTGGTACGAGCCCGCCAGCAAGTACCACCGCAACGACCGCGTCCGGCTCTTCCGCGAGAACTACGCACAGGACTTCAAGCTCATCCACGGGAACAACCTCATGCGGGCGCTGCGCGCCGCCTCCCGGGGGGACAGCCTGGCCGTCTACACGCGGCTGCTCGCGGTTGTGCCGGGCGAGCCCGAGCGATTGAGAATTCCGATGGACCCGCTCTTCAGTGCGGAGGGCGGCATCGCCTTCACCGACGGCACGCGGCACCTGGCCGTGCTCGCCACCGACGGCGGCTTTCACAATGTCGACACCTTCTACATGCTCTTCGACCAGCCCGCCCTCGAGGACGGCGCCGAGCACCAGCTGCTCGGCACCGAGGACATTGAGGGCGGACACCGGGGCATCTTCGCGATCGACCTCGACAAGGGGACAATGCTCTGGACCACGCGGACCGGCCTTTCGCCGGTGTACACTCACGCGGCCGACATGAACGGCGACGGGCTGGACGAGTTCGTCGTGCAGTGCTACAGCGCGGAGAACGGCGTGAGCGGGGTAGGTACGACGGACGCGGGGTGCTCCTACGTGCTCTGCCTCGACCAGTCGGGGAACATCCTCTGGAAGAAGCGGTTCGTCGGTGTGCACATCGGGGTGACGGCCGCGATAGCGAACGTCACGGGGGACGCCCGGCCCGAGGTGGTGGTCGTTTGCAGCAGCACGCGCGACGAGGACATGGGCCACGCGGCAGTTCTCTCTGGCGACGGTGAGACGCTGGTCGCGCGGTCCGACCTCGGCGGGCTGTACGGCATCGCGGTCGCGGACTTCGACGGAGACGGATACGACGAGGTCGTGTCGGGCGGCCCCGACGGCTCGGCCGTCATGCTGGACGGCGAACTGAACGTGGTCGCCAGCTTCCAGGACACGGTCGACCACCTCGCCATCCCGAACTGGACATCCTACAGGCGCGGTCCCGTTCCGGACATACGCGAGATCGACCTTGAGCAATGCTGCAAGCGTCTCGTGCCGCTCGCCGCGTTCGACGTCGACGTCGACGGAGACATCGAGACGATCGGCCTGTGGACCGCCATCGCGGATGTCAGGTGGAGGCCCGTCGAGCGAGGCTCGCTGTTCCCTCCCCGGGCGGACCTGGTCGTGCTCGATGCCTCGCTGAGGGAAGAGCGGCGCGTGATCATACGGCCGCAGGAGCACGGG
>JAUWLR010000118.1 GCA_030613615.1 Candidatus Eiseniibacteriota bacterium | reverse complement strand
TTGCCCATGCCCTTGAGCTCCTCGACGAGCTCGCGCGACTCCACCTCGACCACGCGCGGGTCGTTCTTGCCCTGTATGACGAGAAGCGGGCAGGCGATGTCCTTGATGTACGTGCCGGGCGAGCGCTCGATGAGGAAGTCCTTTTCCGTCTCGGGATCGCCCATGAGGAACGCCATGAAGGGCTTCCAGGTCTCCGGCACGCGGCCCGCGAATCCGATGAGATCGTAGGGACCGAACATGTCGACGGCCGCGGCCCAGAGCTCCGGATGCCTAGCTGCCATCGTCAGGGTCATGTACCCGCCGTAGGACCTTCCCACGACGCCCGCGCGCGCCACGTCCAGCCGCGCGTCGCTCGGCAGAATCTCGGTCATCGCGTGGACGTGATCGAGCCTGTCAGCACCACCCCAGTCCCGCACGACCCTGCTCATGTAGTCGAACCCGTAGCCGGTGCTACCGCGTACGTTCGGCACGAAGACGGCGAACCCGCTCATGGCCAGGAACTGGATGAGCGGCATGGAGAACCACGCGAAGTCCGGCCGCTCCTGGGCTTGGGGACCGCCGTGCAGGTAGTACACGAGCGGGCGGGGTCCCTCGAACCCAAGCGACTCCGGCGGCAGGTAGAGGCGCGCCGAGACCCGGAGTCCGTCGAACGACGTGAACGATGCGTCCTCCCCCGTTGACAGCATCTCGGGCGATATCCCCAGCACGCGCTCCCGCGTCTGGCGCGTCATCCGGTCCCTGGACGCTCCCTCGATAACGTAGATCTGTGTCGGAGAGGTCGCGGTCGAGAAGGAGAGCGTGTACCGGTCTCCGACGCGATCGTAACGGTACGATTCCAGGACGCCTGCAGACAGCTCGCCAGTACCGCACAGCACGCGTTCGAGAGTCATCGTCAGGGCGTCCTCGTCGAAGCGCCCCTCGTACAGCCACGAGCAGCCGTCTATGTTGTAACCGATGAGGTACAGGTCGTCACGCACGTGCGTGAGGTCGGTCAGCTCCCCTCCGCCCGCGTGGACCGCGCCCTCGACCGGAACCTCAGAGGGATTCGCGGGGTCCGCGAGGTCCATGTACCCCAGGCCGTACGTGTCGCTGAAAAGCGAGGTGAAAAGAAGCAACCCCGAGTCGTCGCGGACGAACGAGCAGTCCGAGATGCTGTTCGGCGGCACCTTCTCCCCTTCCTTGCGGGACTCGAGCGGCACGCCGTAGAGTAGCCTGAGCTCGTCGGACCCGTCCTCCTTGAGGTACACAACGTGGTCACCGGCCCCGTAGGCGTCGATGATGACCGCCTTGTCGTGCGAGTCGCTGACGCCGACCGGGAACGCCCCGTAGGCGCTCGCGGCGAGCTTCGTGATCTCCCCGGTCGCGAGGTCACAGCGGTACGACGTGTGTATCGACTCGCTCTGCGACTCCGTCAGGAGGTACACGAGTGACTTCTCGATGTCGTGGTCGACGCAGTGGACGGCCTCCCCGTCGAATCTGCCCGGGAAGGCGGGCTCGGGAAATCCCCCGTCAAGCGGCACCAGCAGAGGCTTGTAGATCTCGTCGCCGTCGCTGTCGATCATGACGAGTATACGCCCGAGCGACGGGAACACGACGAACGACGCGCCGCTCATGAGATGGGGGTTCTGCAGAGCGATGTGCGGCGGGAGCAGCGGCTCGGGCACGCTGCCGCCCACGTCCATCACGTAGAGGCTCAGGTGACCGGACAGGTTGCTCATGAAGAAGAGCCTGTCGTCCACGGCCTGCGGTACCAGAAAGAGCCGCGCCGACAGCAGCGATTCGATACGTGCCAAGTGTGTCCTCCGATGAATCCGTCACACTCCGTCGCGCGCGACCACCATGAGCGTTATGTCGTCCTCCTGCTCGGCTTCGCCGACGAAGCTCTTGATCTTATCAAAAACGGCCGTCCTCATCTCGATGGGAGTGGCCTTGACGTTGGCCTTGGCCACCTCGAGCAAGCGGCCCTCTCCGAAGGGCTCGTCGTCGGGATTCTGCGCGTCGGTCGCGCCGTCGGTGTAGGCCAGCAGCCGGTCGCCCGGAAGCATCGTAACCTCGCCGCCTTCCCAGACCGCGTTCTTCAGCATGCCGAGTGGGATACCCGTGCCCCGCAGCTCCTCGACGGCGCCGCCGTTCTGCGTGCGGAAGAGGTACGGGGGGTTGTGGCCCGCGTTGCAGTACTGGAGCTTCCCCGTCACCGGATCGAGCACCGCGTAGAAGACCGTCACGAACGAGTCGTCGTTGGTGTCCGAGAGTATTCTGCGGTTCGCGGCGGACATGACGGCCGCGGGCGTAGACTCGTGCTCGAAGGCGTAGGTGCGGATGAGCGTGCGCACCATCGCCATGTAGAGCGCCGCGGCCACGCCCTTGCCCGACACGTCGGCCACCAGGATCCCCCACCGGCCCTCGGACAGCGGGATGAGATCGATGAAATCACCCGACGCCTCCCGTGCGGAGTCTATGATGGCCTTGAATTCCCAGCCCGAGACGTGCGGGGCGCTCGACGGCATGAGGCTCGCCTGCATGTCGGCCGCCACGGCGAGCTCTTCCTCGGCTCTCAGGTGACGCAGCATCAGCCAGTATGTCTCCTCCCCGTGGAGCGCCGATGCGATCTGGGCCGCAAGCGACTGGGCCGCGGGGACTATGTCGGACACGGTCTCCGGATTGACGCGCCTGCGCAGACAGATGCCGCCGATCGTGGCGCCTGTCTCGCTGTGCACTATGGGCACGAGGACGACCCCGTGGCTTCTGGGTGTGACGCCCCACGGCAGCTCGCGGTGCGCCGGGGAACTGAGCGTCTTGCCGGTCGCCTGCAGCCACTCCCAGGCCACTTCGTCCGGCGGGTCCATGTAGTCGGGCTCGTGCAGGAGGTTCCGCTGGGGAAACAGGCGAACGTCGACGCTGCACATTGTGAACATCCCGCCCACGTGCTCATGGAGTAGCTCCGGCAGCTTCGACGTATCAGGCGGCCCATCGACTATCGCCCTGCCCAGAGCCTCCAGGCTACGAAGCTCACGTGTCCTCTCGCGGCTCTGCTCCACAGCGCTGCTCATTCGGTGCGCGAGCGCGCTGGCCATCAGTGCGCCGACCACGATGAAGAGGAACGCGACTAGCCCCTTCTCCGCGTACAGTCCGGCCGCGAATACAGTGAAGGGTGCTACGAGAAGTGGCCAGCCCACTGACATCCACGTGAGCTTCCTGACAGCACGGCGCGACTTGGCCGCGAAGCCGAGAGCGGGCGATCGTTCGATGTAGAGCATGTACGGACTCGACGCAACGACGGGAAGCAGGAACCGCGCGATCGTCGCGTAGATCGCCGGAGTGAGCGCCGGCAGATTCAGCGCCGCGGGCGGATGCACGCCACCCAGTCTGGCGAAGAGCGCCAGGGCCACGAGCCCGGCCAGCGTGTCTCCACCCGCGTCCAGTGCGCAGCTGCGGGCAGCGCTCCAGCGGTGTGCGGTCGAGTCAGACCTGCGCAGGTCCTGCGCGAGGCTTACCGAGCGCCACACGAGAAACAGCCACAGGGCGGTCGGACCGAACAGGAGCGCGGTGGACCACCTTACGATGTCGTCGAGCGAGCCACCGACGGCGCCGTACATCCCGCGGTCGATCTCTATGTAGAAGTTGAAGTCCAGCCGTCTGAAGGCGAAGATGAGCAGCATGGCGACCGCGAACGGCAACCAGGCGGTCCGGAAGACCGACAGGTCTGTCGCACGAGCGAGCCACACGAGCGCGACGACCACCAGTGGTCCGGCGTAGAGAACCGCCAGCACATCGCCGAAGCCGACCGCCCGTTCGCGTCCGGAGGTCTCGACGAGCTCCGGCCAGAGACGCCTGGCTATCGAGTTCAGCAGCTTCTCTATCATTGGATCTCCGTGGCCGCTCTCAGGCAGCCTTGCGGGCAACTATCGCCAGAAGCTCGCTGAAGCCGTCTTCGGGAGTCCCGGGCAGTGAGTCGAGAAAGTCGCCGCCGTCGAACCCACCTTCAGAGAGCAGACGGCCGTAGTCCTTGTTCGTGTAGGCCTGAGCGGTCATCGCGTGACGCTCGACACCGCCGGTCGCGGCATCAACGACGTAGAAGCGCGTCGTGGCCGTTCGGCTCTCCTCGTCCCAGGAGTGCTCCTCAAGGCACACATGAGACGAGTCGGAGAACAACCCCGCTTCGGCCGTGTACCACGTGGAAGGGCCCTCCCCCGTCTCCCTGACGGCGTCGTATCTCTGCGGCTCGAGCAGCAACGCGCCCCCGGGCGCCAGCGCGTCGTGCGCCTTGCGGACAAGCAGAGCAGCATCCGCGGGCGGGAAAACGTTCAGCTCGCCGAAGATGAGCATGACGAGGTCGAACGCGGCGCCGGGTTCAGCGTTCCTGACGTCCCCGAGGATGTACTCCACCTCCACCCCGCCCTCGCGGGACAGCTCACCGGCATGCTCGATGGAGGCCAGCGAGAAGTCGACGCCTACACAGTCGTGCCCGAGCGCCGCCAGCCGGCTCGTGTAAAGACCCGGCCCGCAGCAGAGGTCGAGGACTCTCCCGGCTTCGCCTTCAAGCAGAGTACCGTGAATCCACTCGACGTGTCTGTCGATGACGTCGGACCGGCGGCTCGCCCGGTCGTGGTCCTGCGAGAGGTGCTGGTCGAGCATCCGCCTGCTGAAGGATGGCTCGTTCCAGGGGATGTTGCCGCCCTCTTCCCACGGGACGGGAACGGGCGCCCGCTGCACGAACTCAGTGAGCTTCATCGTGTCTGATTCCTCGAGGCGAGTGGTCGCGCCCGCCGGCTATTCATTGCACGTGCACGTGACGGTCCCGATGCCGGTGACTCTCTGGCGGACCGTCGGCGCTCCGTGATACCTGATGCTGCCGGTCCCCGAGATCTTCGCATCAAGCGTCTCCTTCACGTGTATGGTGACGTTCCCCGCCCCACTCACGACAGCATTCGCCGTCACGCACTCGAGATCGGGCGCCGTGTAGTTGCCGGCACCGCTCAGCTCGATGCTCTGGGAGACGGTCCTTCCCGCGACCTCGCAGCTTCCGGCACCGCTGAGAACGACGCTGAGGGACTCCGCACTCAGTGAACCGACCTCGATGGCCCCCACGCCGCTCACGACCAGCGAGAGTCCATCCGAGTCGACGCGGCGTGCGTCTATGCGCCCGACTCCGGACAGGACCAGCTTGCTGATCTGGTCCATGGTGACGCTGAACTTTATCGACAGTCTCTTCCGCTTGAGGCCACTGACCCACCCGGCCTTCCTGAGCCCGAGGACGAGGACGCCGTTCTCCACCTCCGCCGTCACCCTCGGCATCACGTCCTCCTCGGCCTCAATGGTCAGCGCGGTGTGGTCACCCTGCGTAACTGTCACGCTACCGAAGCCCTTGAGTGTGACCCCGTCGAACCCACTCACATCTCTGGTTTCGGTAACTGTCCTCTCGTCGGACATGGTCCCGTCTCCTCTCGATGTGGCCCCACGGCTCAGTAGCCGAGATTGAGGTCCACGCGGTTCGGGATGGGCTCGCGGCGCGCCGCCGCATTCAGAAGCTGGGCGAGCGCGCGCATCCGTAGCGATTCGGTCTCGGGTGTGTGCGGTGCGCCGGCTCGATGCGGGCTCATCACCACATTGTCGAGTTCATGAAAGGGATACTCCGATGGACTGGTCGCTGAGCGACCGGGCTCGTCGGTCGGGTAATTGTACCAGACGTCGAGGCCGGCTGCATGCAGAGTTCCGTCGCGAAGAGCGTGGAAAAGAGCGGACTCATCCACGATCGGACCACGGCCGACGTTGACCAGAATGGCACTCTCAGACATGAGCGCCAATTCACTCTCGCCGATGAGCCCCCGGGTCTCGTCCGTGCGCGGCAGGCAGATGACCAGCGCATCGGCCTCAGGCAGAAGCGACGGCAGCTCCGCTGCAGTGCAGACGCGGCCGCCGCGCGCGGACACCGCCCCTGCCGGCGGTCCGCCCCGACCGGAGGCGTCGCCCGAGGAGCCGCGCCGCACCGCCGTCACTTCCATTCCCAGACCCTTGCACAGCCGAGCCACGTGACGGCCGATGGCCCCGTACCCCAGCACGAGGAGATTCTTGCCGTCCAGGAGCACGACCGGACTCTCCTCATACCGGGGTGACCAGTCGTCGCGGCGGAGCGAGGCGTCCATCGGGACGATCCGCTTGGCGGCCGCAAGGAGCAGGGCGACGGCGACTTCAGCGACCTGAAGCGCGTTGTGATGGAGGTTGTGCACGGAGACATGGGGAAACTCCCGCATGAGCGCGCGGGTCCTCTTGGGAACCCCGGACCACGGGATAACCACAGACCTGAGGTCCCGGTTGCCCTCCACCAGGTGACGCGGAGGAACGCCAGCCACGAGGATATCGCACGACGACGCCTCCGGACACTCAGCGCCGGTGGTCACGCGCACGGACGCATCGAGCAGTGACAGGAACTCGTCGGGCCGCTCTGGTTCATCCAGCATGTGCACGTGCAGCTCGGGCATCAGGTCTGCCTCCCAGCCGTGAGCGCGCTTGCTGTGTCCGGGTTCCTCGTGGCCCGGTTCGCCGCCTGCCGACTACCGCCCCTCGTAGATAGCCACCGCCTCCGACATGTGGGAGCGGATGTCCTCGATGCGCGTCGCGTGCGACGGATGCGTGGACAGGAACTCGGGGGGCTGCCCCTCGCTCTGCGCCGCCATCCGCTGCCAGAACTGGAGCGCCTGCCTCGGGTCGTATCCGGCCCTCGCCATCAGCAAGAGGCCTATCCGGTCCGCCTCCGACTCGTGCTGCCTGCTGTACGGGAGCAGGACGGCAACTTGAGAACCGATGCCGTAGGCCAGCATCGCGAGGTCCCTCGTCTGCTCGGGCTTCTCCTCGATGGCCTTCGAAAGAGCCATGCCGCCCAGCTGCGCCAGCAGAAGCTGGCTCATGCGCTCACCCCCGTGGTTCGCAACCGCATGGGCGACCTCATGGGCCACGACGACCGCCAGGCCCTCCTCGCTCTCCGCGAGGGGTATGAGTCCGCTGAAGACGACTATCTTCCCGCCAGGCATGCAGAACGCGTTGGCCGCTTCTTCCTCGATGAGCTGGAACTCCCAGTCGTAGTGCGACAGCTCGTAGTCCATATCGTACTCGCGCATGAACCCGGAGGCCGCCCCGGCGACCCGTCCGCCGACCTCGGCGACCATGTTCTTCGCAGCGGCATCACCGGAGACCGTCGACTCCGCGATGAACTGCTCGTAGTCCTGCGCGGCCATGCCGATGAGATCAGATTGCGGGACCAGCGACAGCTGATGCCGACCCGTGAGCGGAACGGTCGCACACCCCGCGACCAGCATGAGCGCGACGGCTGCACAGACGACACGCGTCGGTCCC
>JAUWLR010000115.1 GCA_030613615.1 Candidatus Eiseniibacteriota bacterium | reverse complement strand
CAGTCGAACGGAGCGACGATGAGACCCCACGCGATCACGAGCACGACGACGAGCGCGACCACCGGCTTGTTCCTGAGGCAGAAGCCGATCATCGCGTTCAACGGCGACGATTCCTCGAAGTGGCTGTTGTCGTTCTTCCGGACCATTTGGCTGCCGCGTCCCGCCCCCGTGGGCATCTCGCCCCGGTGGGCATCTGCTAGTGGTGGTGGCCTGCGCCGCCCGCCGGAGGCCTCGAAGGATCGTAGTCGCCCGCGTCCGGGCTCATCATGCTCGGTTTCGCGCGAATCTGCAGAGCGCTGTCCAGCTTGAAGGCACCCTCGGTCACGACGCGTTCGCCTTCAGCGAGTCCTTCCGCCACGACGTAGAAGTCTCCTACCCGCGGCCCCAGCGTGACCTCGCGTCCCTCGAACGTAGGCGCGTCGGCGTCCTCCAACTCCACGTAGACGACGGCCCTCTTCCCCGTGAGGAGCGGCGCGGTCGCGGGGATGACGAGCGGGGCACCACCTCCGGGCCCGCGCGCGTCCGCCTTGACGTTGGCGCGAACGAACATGCCGGGCATAAGAAGTCCCTCCGCGTTCTGGACCTCGGCTCTCACAGCGACGGTCCGGGTAACGGGGTTGACGATGGGCTCGACGAACGACAAGACGCCGCTGAACGTACGGCCGGGCACGGCCTCCACGGTGAACTGCACCGGCTGGCCCGGAGCGAGCAGAGCCAGATTGGACTCGTAGGCGGAGAGCTCGATCCAGACAACAGATAGGTCTGCGATGGTGAAGAGCATCTGCCCGGTCGTGACGTACGACCCCTCCGTCACGTTCTTCTCGACGACGGTGCCGCTGATCGGAGCCGGAATGGACAGGCGAGGCTCGGCAGTTCCCCAGGTCTCTATCTCAGCGATCTGCGCCTGGGAGAGACCCCACAGGCGGAGCCGTTCGCGCACTGCCTGAACCACGTCGCGCGTCGCCTCAACGAGCCGCTCGTTCCCGCGCGCCTGGGCCTCGCTATAGGCATTGTGCGAGTGAATGAGCTCCTCCTGAGCAGCCACGAGCTCGGGACCGTAGAGGTCGACCATCGGCGCGCCGGCGCGCACTTCGTATCCCACGTAGTCGACGTGGAGTTTCTCGATCCTGCCGGGCACCCACGCGGATATCCGCGAGACACGACCCTCGTCGTACGTGACCTTCCCCACGAGCGCGATATCTTCCGCGACGGCCATCCGCATCACCCGTGCCGTCTCGATCTCCATCAGCTTTCGCCCGGACTCACTCACTGTCAGACTTCGGTCGGAAATCTCCTCGTCCGGAGCCTCCTCCTCAACCGGAATGAGGTCCATGCCACAGAGCGGGCAATCGCCGGGGCCATCGCTCCGGACCTGAGGATGCATCGAACACGTCCAGACAGACGCCTGCGACTCGGTGTGATCGTGCCCCTCCTCTCGCACTGTCTCCCCACCGCAGGACAGAGCCAGGAGCGCGACTCCAGACACGGCCACGCCCAGCAGCAAGCCTCGCCGCCTCATGTTGATACCCTTGAGCCTCATCTTGAGTGTCTCCTCCCACCTACTGCCGGCGGAATGTCGAACCGTCATCGTCCTCAAGCCCGTCGCTCTCCTGACCGTCATCACCCGTCAGTCTCGCGAACTCCGCCGTGTTCACCAGCAGGTCCGCACGCGCGCGAGCCAGAACCAGCTCGAACTCGAGCGCCACCTCGTGCGCGGCGACAAGCGCGTCGAAATCGGCTCCACCGGCGCGATACGACGCCCCAGTCGCCTCGACGGACTGCAAGGCGGCCGGAATCAGACGATCCCGGTACAGCACGACCTTTCGCGCGGCGTCCTCCAGTTCGAAGACAGATCGTCTGACCTCCACTCTCAGGTCGTGTGTTCGCTGCTCCACCTGACGCTCCATGGCCTCGAGCACCGCCTCGGCCTGACGTACAGCCGCCGTGTGCTTCCCGAACCACAGAGGAACGCTGACCGACGCCGTCCCGATCAGCGCGTCCTTTCCGCTCTCATCGACCGGCATTCGAGCGTCGTCTGTTGCGATGTAGTCCACTCCCAGTGTGAGATCAGGCACAAACGCCTGCCCCGCCAATCGCCTGTCGTATCTCGCCGCCTCTACCTCATGTTCCAGAGCCAGGATGTCCGGACCACGCTCCTCAAGTAACTCGATCGCACCGCTTGTCACCGGCACGGCCGCGTCCGGGATGGCATCGGGCCACGGCAGCATCGCATCGTCACCGAGGCCGACCGCCGCCGCTAGCCCCGATGACGCCGTCGCTCGCCTCGCCAGAATCGACGCAAGTGTGTCCTCGACCCTCGCGACGCTGATCTGCGCCTTCATCAGCTCACCGTAGGACGCCTCACCGGTCGCGTACCTCGTGCGGGTGACTTCCTCCAGGGATGCCAACAGTAAGTGTCGCTCCTCCGTCACCCCTACCGCCTCCGCCAGGTACGCGTAGTCGGCAAACGCCCGCGTCACACGAGCCGCGACATCGAGGCGCGTCGCCCTCAGTCGCTCACTTGCGGCCGCAGTCCGCTCACGCGCTGCGTCCTTCGCCACAAACAGCTTCCCGAACCACGGCAGCCTCTGCCGGACCCCGATCCTGTGCGTCTGAGGACCGACACGAGTCTCCACCTCCTCGAAGTAGTGACCGTAGCTGACCGTCGGGTCGGGCAGCCACCCAACCCCCTCCACTCCCGCCAAAGCCGCCTCGTGGCCCGACCGCGCGCGGCCGATGGACGGACTCAGAGACTCAGCAGCCCGCAGGTAGTCTCCGAGCGAACTGGCTCCTGTGAAACCGCCCGCGCCATCCGCGGCCGGAAGAGCCGTCCACCTCTGCTCTGGGGCGCGCGCGACATCCGGCGTCCCCCCACCCCCATCGGCGGCCCTTGCCCGGCCCGCCAACAGCAGGCAGGCGCACAGTGCCAGTGCCACGGCAGATGTTGACATGTGGTTCACTCGTCTCCTCCAGCTGCCCGACCCAGCCATCGGGTCACTTCCCCCGGCCCTATCGGCCGCCGCACCACTCACGCAGCGCTCCGCACAGCGTGCTCCCGCACCCGCCCCACCCATGCGGCCCGGTATACACGTCCTCGAAAACATACGCGTACCATATTCGATGCTCACTCCATCTGAGGGTTGCATTCAACGCCCCAGATACCACGTAAGCGGCTACTTTACGGTGATTTGCAGCGTGTATTCCGTGTGGGGGTTCTGCTGCGGGTGGATGTGTCGGCAAATGGCGTGGCCGCAGCCCAATGGGAGGTCCGCGGCCACGTGGAAGACCCAGCCTTCCAGAGAAAGCCGAGTCGGCCAATCTGTGTCCTCAGGGGATCACGTCAGAGATGCAACACAGAGAGTGTAGCACGACACCGGGCGCGTCGCAAGCCAGAAGCCCAGCACAGCCGAAAAATCCGCTAACTTGTGGCTGTAAAGAGTGTTAGTGAGTCCATCTACTGCGCGGGGGTCTGCGCGGCACACCGCAGGCAGCTGCCGGTGTCAAGAGCCGCTATCCGTCCCCCACGAGCGCCATTACGAGGCCTCGTGCGGCCTTAATCGCCTTCCCACGGTGACTTACGGCGTTCTTCCTGTCCGGACGCATCTCCGCGTAGGCGAGGTCATGCCCCTCCGGCAGAAACAGGGGGTCGTAGCCGAACCCACCCTCCCCCCTGGGCGCCTCGAGGATCACCCCGCGCGTCACTCCCTCGACCGTTCTCACTCCTCCGCCCGGCACCGCGAGCGCGACGACACACCTGAACGCGGCCGCCCTGGCGGAGCCGACAACCCCATTGAGGTCCGCCAGCAGCTTGCGGTTGTTCTCCTCCCAGTCCGGCGGCTCGCCCGCGAAACGCGCCGAACGGACGCCCGGCGCCCCGTCGAGCGCCTCCACCTCGAGACCGGTGTCGTCGGCCAGCGACGGGAGTCCCGTGAAGGACGCGACCGCGCTCGCCTTCTTGACCGCGTTCTCTTCGAGCGTAGCGCCGTCCTCCACGACATCGGGCATGTCCGGAAAATCGTGGAACGAGAGTATCTTCAGAGGAAGCTCGCTCAGCATCGCGGAGAGTTCCTCGACCTTGTGCCTGTTCCGAGTGGCGAGGACCACGGAGATCATCAAAGGGCTCCGTCGCGAACGTGAGTTTCATGGCTGCCCGGAGGGTCAACCGCCCGAGCACGTCGTCTCATCGACAGTAACGACACTGACTTCCGGCAGCGGCGCTCCAAGGAACCGCTCGGCCTGCTCCCGGAAGCGATGGGGAACGTCGCTGACAAAGAACTTGTGCTCGGGGCGCGCCCCGCCTTTGCGAGCCAGCCCTAGTCCCCCGAGGCGATCGGCCACTTCTTTGGCGGTCTCCTCCGCCGAATCGATCAGCCTGACCGAGGGCCCGAACACTTTGGCGATGGTCTGTTTCAGAATGGGGTAGTGCGTGCACGCGAGCACGACGACGTCCACGGCCGCGTCCCGCAGCGAGGTCAGGTACTCGTGGGCTATCACCAAAGTGACCTCGCGGTCGGTCCAACCCTCTTCGGCCAGTGGGACGAACAGCGGGCAGCTGGTCTCCAGCACCTCGATGTCCCTGTCGAGCTTGCTGATGGCCTTGCGATAGGCGCCGCTCGAGATCGTGCCCTCGGTGCCGATGACACCGATCTTGCCGGAGAGAGTGGATGACACGGCTGCGAGCGCACCGGGTTCGATCACGCCGATGACTGGAATCTCGTATCGTGACACCAGCGCGTCCATCGCAACGGAAGACGCGGTGTTGCACGCGACGACAATGGTCTTGACCCCGTGTTCCAGAAGGAACTCGGCGTCCTGAATGGCAAACTGTGTCACCGTCTCGTTCGACTTGGGGCCGTACGGCAGGCGCGCGGTGTCCCCGAAGTACACGATCCGCTCGTCGGGGAGCTGCCGCATGATCTCGGCCACGACCGTCAGACCACCTATGCCGGAGTCGAACACACCTATCGGACTGGACGTGGCATCGCTCACTATCTGTCTCTCCTATTCCTCCCGCAGGGGCCGCATCGGCGGCGTTGAGGTGGCTCGCCTCAGCGGTACTGCTCAACAGGAAATGGAACGCTCGCGTCGATGTGCCCGGCGATGGTCTCCAGCTCCTTGCCCTCGACCAGGATACTCACTCGCTCCACATCAGGGAAGTTGAGCGCGAGCGTCTTCACAATGGAGCGAATGGTAAAGAGCTCACCGGCAGAGCCGCCCGGATGGTTGTCAACGAACTCCCTGCTGAAGTCGACGAAAGCCGCCCCGGTCCCGTCGAAGAACACCGACAGAACCCGGGTGCCGTCGGGTATCGTCCCGTCAGCGTCGGTTCCGGTCGGACCGGCCGCCAGCTCCTCCATGATCCTGCGAGCTCGGCTGGCCTGGTCCTCCATGACGACGATCTCTCTCCGCTCCTCTATGGTCCGGCCCGCGCCTCTGCTGGAGAAGGCGAGACGCACCGACTGAACGCCCTCTCCGAGTTCCTCCACGGCGGCTCCCTCGTCCGGAAGCCGCTCGTCGGGCTCTCTCATGCAGAGCGTGACAACGACCGCGACCGCGGCCAGCACAACCACCAGAGCGATCAGCTTGGCGCGCATGAGACTCACTGGTTCCTCCCCCCGGACAAATCGCCGTATTCGGCCACTCCGCGAGCGATGGCTCTCGCAACGTCCTTTCGGAAATCCGCGTCGGCCAGAAGCGCCGCGTCGGAAGCGTTCGTGAGGAAGCCCGCCTCCACGAGGATCGCCGGCATGGCACAGCCTGCCAGAACGGCCAGACTTGCGCCCCCCACGCCCCGATCGTAGTTTGGCAACGCGCCGGACATCTCGCCGCGCACGGCCCGCGCCAGTGCCCTGCTCTCGTCGGTCAGGTTCTCCTGCTGTCCACCCCACCGGAGGTCTCCAACCCCTCCGCGTCGAGCTCCGTACGACCCGCGTCGCAGCCCTCTTGTTCCGGCGCTGCTCTTGTCAATAGCATCGTCCGGCGTGGGAACGTAGTACGACACCCGGAATCCCCTGGCGGCCGCCGCGTGCCACGCCCCGCAGTGTATGCTGACGAAGATGTCCGCTCCCGCGAGGTTGGCGATCTCCGCCCGTCTCTTCAGCGGCACTGGGGAATCCAGGCTCCGCGTCATGAACACGTAGAAGCCTTCCCGCCGCAGGTTCCACGCGACCTCATCGGCGATCGCGAGTGTCACGTCCTTCTCCAGAAGACCCGCAGGACCCGTATACCCACTGTCCGCGCCGCCGTGTCCCGGGTCGATCATCACCGTCGAGACACCGTCGTCCAGCGCCACGAACGGACTTGCGCTCCTGCCGAGCAGATCCTTCGTGCCCCTGAGTAAAGGCGAGGGCAGCGACTGCTCGCGTTCCGCCACCACGATGACTTCCAGCCTCGGCGGATTGGTGTGCATCTGCGCGTCGTAGGCCGTCGCGGACGGCGCGACGCGCACGACGCCGTTCACGCCGGCTTCGGACTCCTCCAGCACAACCGATGAAACGAGTCCGACGCCCTCGAGGACGTCGAGCGAGTCGAGAAGAGCCGCGCCGGGCAGGAAAAAATCTATCCGACCCCTCTCTCTACTACTGATGGCGAACTCCGCCCTGTCGTTCAGAGCCGTGACGGCGGCCGTCCCGCCGGGCCTCTCCTCGAGTTCCACCGACATGATGAGCGCACCGAGCTTCACGATGGAGATCGCCGCGCCGATCTCATCCACGGCGATCTCGGAGTTGACCGCGAGCCCAAGGGCGCGGGTCAGGAAGTGGGCCGGCACCCAGTACTCGCCATTCCTCATCACAATGGATCTGTGTACGTTGATGGGCTCCCCATCCAGCGCGACGAACTGGCTGTCCGACGCCATGGAGATCCTGTGAATCCCCACGGCCAGAGACATTTTCGATGTCCGGGGATTCCAGTGACGGGACGCCCCAACGACTCGAGCGAGATCGGCGAGTCGGAAATACGACGCGCCCTCGATCCTCGCTGTCTTGACGTGCTCGGTGCGTCCGTCATCGAGGGCGACCGAGAAAACGTCACCGAATGCGGAGGTGCAGCAGAGAAGCACCGCCACCAGAGCGACGACGGCCACTACGACTGTGCGCGGCGTCCTGCTCATTCCCGATCCTCGTTTCCACGTCCGCGGCGCTTGAGCTCCCGCTCCACCTCGCGCGTGGCGTCCTTCTCACGGAGCGTTTGGCGCTTGTCGTATGTCTTCTTGCCGCGGCAGATTCCCACTTCGATCTTCACTCTTCCCCGCTTGAGGTACGCCGCGAGCGGGATGAGCGTCATCCCCTTCTCCAGCACCTGACGGTGCAGGCGGTGTATCTCGGTCCTGTGGGCGAGAAGCTTGCGGCGCCGCCTCGGATCGACGTTGAAGCGATTCCCCTGCTCGTACGGGCTGATGTGAGCGCCGTGAAGGAACAGCTCCCCGTCCTCGATCCTGACGAAGCTGTCGACCAGCTGCACTTTCCCGAGGCGTACTGACTTCACTTCCGTGCCCTTGAGCACGATACCGGTCTCTATCGAATCGACGACATAGTAGTCGTGCCGGGCTCGCTTGTTCTTCGCGAGGATCTTGACATCGCCGCTCACTGGCGCCGCTCCCGTCTGGCGCCCGGCGAGCCGGGCGTGTCCCTCTAGCCTGGGGCCTGATGAGGAGTTACAGCATCCCGCGATGCGGCTGGGTCCGCAGACGGCCGGGCCGCAACAAGAGGATGCTAGCAGAGCCGCGGTCGGATGGGCAAG
>JAUWLR010000229.1 GCA_030613615.1 Candidatus Eiseniibacteriota bacterium | reverse complement strand
CAATGGCGATTGGGAGTACTTCCGCCGCGAGGCTCCGACGACGGTTGAGAAGCCGGACGAGGATGTATCTATCGGGGTTATGAAAGCGCTCCGAGCGCTCGAGCAGGAATCCGGCGAGATTCTCCTGAAAGACGGCGCACTCGCCGTGACGTACCTCTCGACCTCGAGCGCAGGCGGGGGCCTCGCCATGGTCGTGACCGGACTCGTCCGGAATCTCACCGCGGAGACAGCCGACCGCGTTGCCCTGGGCGCAGGAGCCATCGGCCTTGATGTGATCTGCATGAACGACGGACGGACTGCCTACCACCAGATCGAGGACCTGAAACGGCTCCGGCCGGACATGGTGCTCCTTGCGGGCGGATACGACGGAGAGGCGATCTCGGCGCCCGTCTTCCTGGCGGAACTGCTCGTGGAATCCGAGCTACATCCCAAGCTCAACCCGGACGCGAAGCTCCCGGTCGTCTACGCCGGCAACGTCAATGCGGGTCCCTATGTCGAGCAGGCGCTGGGCGACGGATTCCTGTTCCGGCAGGTCCCGAACGTCCGCCCGACGGGGAAGGTCGAGAACACGGGGCCCGCCCGCGGCGCCATCCACGAGATCTTCATGGACCATGTCATGTCGATGGCCCCCGGCTACGAGAAGCTGAAGCCCTGGGTGTCCGCACCGATCCGCCCGACGCCGGCGGCGTTCGCCGATCTGCTGGCGCTTGTCTCCGCGGATCTCGATACTGCCATTCTCGCGATTGACATAGGTGGAGCGACCACCGATGTTTTCTCCGCGCACAGAGGGAAGGTAGTGCGGACGGTCAGCGCCAACATCGGTATGAGCTACAGCGTGCTCAACGTTGCACGGCTCAGGGGTACACGGGCGATCGCGGAGTTCCTCGATTTCGAGATCGGGGAGAGGGAACTGTGGAACCGGATAGGGAACAAGCACGTTCACCCGACCGGCCTTCCTGCGACCGCTGAGGACGCGATGATCGAGTGGGCGACGGCCACGGTCGCTATCCGGGAGGCCGTGCGCGAGCACCTCGAGGTGATGCGCGGAGCGCCCGAAGCCGACATCCCAGGCGTGTTCGACGTGAACGCCATACTTCACGAGGAACCGGACAGACCGGAGGTGACGGATCGTCTCGAAGGTTTGGACTACGGACTCATCGTCGGAAGTGGGGGTATCCTGTCGCACTCACCGAGAGACGCGGCCGCCATGATGCTCACGGACGCCCTCTCACCGAGGGGGCACGTCGAACTCGCGGTCGATCGCGCATTCATGTTTCCACACCTGGGCGTGCTGTCGGAGACGGACCCGGGTCTCGCTGGTAAGCTCTTCTTCGAACTTGCGCTTGTGAAGCTGGGGACCGTCGATGACGCTCGCAAGGCGCCGTCCTCAAGCGTGCTCGCTGGGGAGGGTTTCGAACCGCCAGGAGAAGGTGAGCGCGCTCACGCGGAGGCGCGAATCCAACGGGGACGCATTCTCACACGAAGAGAGCTTGCGACTGAAGGAGAGGTGTTCGTCAAACCTGGCGACGTTGTTGCGACCGACACCATCGTTGCCAAGAGCAGCCGCGAGTTCCTAAGACCGTTCTTCCTGAATGTGGCGCGAGCGATGGAGATTGATCCTGATAAACTGGGTAACGTGCTGCTCAAGGGCGTTGGGGACGATGTCGCTAAGAAAGAGGTCATCGCGAAGCAGCCCAAGCTGTTTGTGTATCCGCAGGTCTACCGTTCGCCTGTGGCGGGGAGGGTCGAGAAGATCCTGCCGGACGGGACCATGGTCGTCCGGGAAAGCCCGGAGGAGGCGCAGGTCCTGACGACCGTCCGGGTGGCGAAGGAGCTTGGCGTGCACGCGGACCGGCTGAAACCGTATCTCAGGGTCGCGGTCGGCGACGAGCTTGAGCGCGGTCAGTGGCTTGCGGCCATCTCCGTTGGAGGCAAGATATCGAAATCGCCTGTTCGCGGGAGAGTTTCCCGGATCGATACGCACTTCGGTATGGTCATGATAGAGCCGCTTCTGGAGGAACTCGAGGTCCAGGCGTGGCTCCCGGGGACCGTGGAATCGGTGACCGAGCGAGGGTGCATGATCGTGAGCGAGGGGGTCGATATCTACGGGGTCTGGGGAAGCGGTGGTGAAGCACATGGCCCGCTGACGATGGGCGGCATCGAGCCCGGGTGCGTGGCCGTGCTCGAGCGTGCGGACGCGGCCGCGATCGCGGAGTGCCGGGAAACAGGTGTCGCCGGGCTCATTGCGGGCGGCGTGGATCTCGAGGATGTGCTCGAACCGCAACTCGGCTTCACGCTGGTTATGACCGGGGCTTTCGGGGCCTCGTCAATAGCGAAGGAGCTTCACACTATCCTTTCGGCGCACGAGGGCCGGCTGGCACTCGTCGACGGCACCACGCAGCTTCGCGTGGGTGTCCGGCGCCCGAGAATCATCCTGCCGTCGGAGGGCGGGCGTTCGACCGAAATGTGAGCGGGCGTTCCAGTGGAACATAGAAGGAGGACTCCAGATGCTGCGAGTGACTCATTTCGAACTCCCGGCCGATGATCCTGAGAAGCTGGTCGAGTTCTACACAGAGGTGTTCGGCTGGACCATACAGAAGTGGGATGGCCCCATGGACTACTGGCT
>JAUWLR010000020.1 GCA_030613615.1 Candidatus Eiseniibacteriota bacterium | reverse complement strand
ACGTATCCGATCCTGACTTACGCGTTCCGTCACGATTCGGAGATGGGCTACGACTACACGTACGTTCAGGCCGAGAGCATGGGCGTGTTCGTGAACCTGAACCGTGGCTACGACGGTTCGGCGCCGTGGACCGACATCGGTCTCTACGGGTTCATCCTCCAGACCTACGACAATCCGCTCAACGCGCGTTTCCGGTTCATCTCGGACGGCGCCTGGTCGGATGCGGACGGTCTGTATCTGTCCGTCGGTGGCGCTTTCATGTGCGACATCGTCAAGGTCTTTGACTACTTCGGCGGCTACGTGTTCTTCTTCGACGACGGTGAGAGCGGAGGCCTCTGCGTGCCCGGCGTCCCGTCTTCGGCGGGCGACTTCTGGCACATCATCGACAGGATGTGCCCTGCGTATTCGGATCCGCACAGCTGGTGGTGCGGATCCGACGCGGATACGAGCCTGATACCTCCGAATCTCAACAACTCGCTGATTTCTCCCTCCGTCAACATCGTCGGAGCCGGGACCTGCACGCTCCGGATGTTGCTCCACGCGGAAGTGCCCACCGTCGACAACGACTACTGGACCGAGCACGTCAGTGTAGACGGCGGCGGCAACTGGTTCCAGACCGGCGCGTGGTGGGGCGACTTCGGCTCCTGCGACGGCTGGGGCACGAGCGGTATCGCCGGAGTCGATATCAGTTCGTTCCTGCCTGGAACGGCGTTCCACTTCAAGCTGACGTTCTACTCGACCGACAACGGGTGCGGTCCGGGTGCGGCCGGCGGCGCCGGCATCATGCTGGACGACACGTGGCTTGAGGACTGGACCGGTTCCGCGGTCGAGGAGCAGAGCTGGGGCAGCATCAAGGCCATGTACAGGTAGGCTTCCGGAAACAGTACTTCTTGAGTGAGACGAGGGGTGGCGTTCGACGCCGCCCCTCGCTCTACGGTACGGGGGACATCGCGCCAGGCTCAGGCGGGAGGACGGCGGCAGTGGATGCTGCCGCAGACACGGCGCCTCGGCGCCTCTGGGCACTGCCGGCGCCGCCGGCGGTCTCTGGGTGGACGCTAGAGGTATCGCAGCAGGAGGTACGCCGTTGTGATGAGCAGGCAGATGGCGGTCACGGGAACGCCCGTTCTCGCATAGGTCGCAAACGTGAGTGGTTCCCGCTCCTTGCACGACAACCCGACGACCGCCATGTTCGCGGCCGCGCCGACGACCGTCGCGTTCCCGCCCAGGCAGGCTCCGGCGGCGAGCGCCCACCAGAAAGCCAGCGCGATGCCTGGGTCAGACGCGCCCAGGTGGTTCACGAGGATTTGGACCACCGGTATGAGAACGGTGACCGTCGGAACCGCGGAGAGTAGAGAGGCAGTCATGGCGGTTCCCCAGAGAACCACGACTATCAGGACGGCCGGCGTCTCGGACACCGCGAGGACTCCCCGCGCCGCCAGATCGACCACTCCCACCACCTCAAGGGCGCCCACCAGAACGAAGAGACCGATGAAGAAGAAGAGCACCCCCCACTCCACCTCCGCAAGCAGTTCCTCCGGATTGATGCGTGTGACCACGAGCAAGAGAGCGGCGCCCGCCAGTGCCACCGTGGCCGGTTCGAGCCCCAACACGTGATGAAACAGGAATCCGACGAGCACGAGCCCGAGTACCGCGAGGGTGCGGAGGAGGAGCCCCGGATCTCTTATCGCTTGCGCGGCGTCCATCGATTCCAGCGCCTTGCTCTTGGCTTCGGACGGCGAGGCGAAGAAGTCACGCTGCCCGGCCAGCCTCAGGTAGAGCAAGCTCACGCCAAGGCAAATGAGCGCAAGAGGTCCGAGATTAAGAAGGAAGTCCATGAAGGAGAGATGTCCTGACATCCCGGGAACGAGCGCGCGACTGCCAACGAGTATGTTCGGGGGATCGCCTATCAGAGTCGCCATTCCGCCGATGTTGGCCATGATGATCAGCATGACCAGAAATGGCATCACGTTCTTTCCCAAGAGGTCAGAGACGAGATAGATGACGGGGACGATCATGAGGACCGTAGTGACGTTGTCGATGAACGCCGAGCTCACCGCCGTGATCGCGGCGAAACCCGCGAATATCAGGAAGACCCTTCCCTTCCCTCGCTGCGCCACTCTGAGGGCGAGGAACTTGAAAACCCCCGTGCGCTTGAGGACGGCCACGATGAGCATCATGCCGATCAGGAGCCCCAGGGTGTTGAAATCTATGAACCCGACCGCCTCTTCCTGGGATAGCGATAGCCCCGGCAGGAGCAGAACCAGAACAGCTCCAGCCAGGGCTATCGTCGTTCGATGAAGCCGCTCGGTGACGATGAAGTAGTACGTGGCAACGAAGACCGTCGTCACGGCGACGAGTGGGAACATCTCTCAGAGTCCTCTCACGCGCCCTCCCTCAGCTACTGGGAGATGACGTCCCCTTCATCGAAGGGCGGGTTCTCCTCACCCATGTGCTCCAGCATCCAGTCGGCGGATGCCACAAGATCCGAGTCGGGGTAGCGCGTCTTCATTCTCTCGAACGCGTTACGCGCCGCCTCGTAGTTCGAAAGTTCCTCGGCGTGGATGAACCCGATCATAAACTGGGCTTCCGCCGCGTGGTCTCCATCGGGGTAGTTGAACACCAGTTCGGAGTAGTAGTTCAGTCTGGTCAGCGGGTCGTCCGTCTCCTGGGCAAGCGTGAAGAGCTCCTCTTCGCCTCTGGGCTTTGCTCTGAAGACGTCCTCGTTTACTTTGACACCATAGCTTTCCTTCAGGCCAGCAAGGATCTCCTCGTAGTTCTCCCGCGTCTGCGCGGGCAGCAGGCTCTTCACGATCTGTTCGCGAACCTCGTCCAGAGGCTTGGTTCCCCTGTCGACCTTCTCCTCAATGAAGATGATATGCCAGCCTCTGTCGGACCGTAGCGGGTCGGTGACCTCACCGGCCTTCCACTCTCTGACGCGCTCGATGAACGCGGCGTCCATCCCGGCGCCTGGCGCGCCGTCACCCTGCATGATGGAAGCCATGAGCCCGCCGGCGCTCTTTGTCGCGGAATCCGTCGAGACCTCCCGCGCGACCGACGCGAAATCCTCTCCCCCGAGCACTCTCAACCTGGCGGCGTCCGCCTCCGCGCGGGTCGGGACGAGGATCTGACGGAACTTGACGCGCCCGCGACGCTGGAACTGCTCGCTGTGCTCGTCGTAGTACATCTGGACCTTCTCATCCGGAACCACCGTCGTGGCCTCGACACCCTCGGCGTAGAAGGCCTGAATCACAGCGCGGCGCTTGACCACCTCGAGTGTTCGCAACACCTCGGGGTCCCGGTCGTGCCCCGCCTTGATGGCTGCCTGATAGAGCACTTCTTCGTCCACCAGCCTGTGGAGAAACGCGATCGTCCCCTCGGGCCCGGCGAACTGCTGCTGTGAGAACGGCGGCAGTTCGGCCATCTTCTTCATGAGATAGCTCTTCGTGATGTCCGTTCGTCCGACTCTGGCCACGATCTCGTCGTCATCCCTGGAACCGCATCCGACGCACCAGATCCCCGCGCCGAGAACGATGAGCAAGAGCGCAGCGATCTTGAAACTCCTCGTCATGTGTCCCTCCCTGCTTGCTCGTTTGCGAATGCCGTCATGCGAGCCCGCCACGGACAGCGCGGCTCTCTCGCTTCCTACTCCCTGATCACCCAGACCTTGATCTCCGCCTCCACATCCTTGAATAGGCGGATCTTGACGGGGTAGACACCAAGCAGCTTGATGTGCTCCTCCATGATCACGTTGTTCGGGTCCGTCTCGTGGCCCTGCTCGTCCATCGCCTGGGCGATTTCCCTCTCGCCCACCGACCCGTAGAGCTTGTCGCCCTCATCGGCCTGAACGCGCACCGTGCAGGACACACCCTTCAGGCGTTCCGCTGCCTCCTCCGCGGCTCGCTTGTCCTTTTTGACGCGTGCTTCATCCACCTGGACCTTGATCTCGAGCTGCGCAAGCGCTCCCGGCGTGGCCGGGAATGCCTTGCCGGACGGGATGAGGAAGTTCCTCCCGTAGCCGTCCTTGACCGTGACGACGTCCCCTCTCGACCCCAGTCGGTGAATGTCCTCGACCAGTATGACCTTCATTGCGGGTCCACCTCCCTGTGACGGCCTTCCACTGCCGGCCTAACCATGCTTGTGATGCCGGCCGACGAACGGCAGAAGGGCGATCTGGCGGGCGCGCTTCACCGCCACTGCCAGCTGTCTCTGATGTCTTGCGCAGGTTCCCGTCACCCTGCGTGGTATTATTTTGCCTTGCTCCGTGACGAAGCGGAGCAGACGCTTCTCGTCCTTGTAGTCGATCGCCACGACCTTGTCCTGGCAAAACCGGCAGAACTTGCCGTGCCTCTCATGTCTGGCCATTTGTGCCTCCAGAAATCTTGGATTGCAGTCCGAGCAGACCTTTGCTACTCGCCCATCACGATGTTCATGTTGCGGAGGATGTTCTCCCGCAGACGATAAGCTTCCACGAGCTTCTCGATAGCCGCGGGGTCCGCTCCAAACGTGAGGAACGCGTAGTACCCATCGTGCTCACCTTTGATCTCATAGGAGAGCCGGCGCTTGCCCCACTTGTCCCATTCCTTGATCTCGCCACCTTCCGCGGTGATGAGCTCCTCGACCTTGCTCATCTCTTCCGTGAGACCGGCCTCGTCGAGGCTCGGGCGGAAGATGAACGTACCCTCGTAGGTCCTCATTCCCTGCTTCCCTCCTCCTGGTCTGACTGCGACCCCGTCTCTCAGACGGGGTGAGGAGATCCCTGGTCTACGAAAGACCGGGACTTGCCCCTCTCCTGTCACACACCACTCCAACTCCACCACAGCCCCTGCACACTAGTTGAAGTGAACGAGAACGACGTCCCCCTCGCGCACCTCGTAATCACGTCCTTCGGTTCTCAGGTGTCCGCTGTCGCGGACCGCGTGCATCGACCCCTCGTCAACGAGGTCGTCGAACGACACGACCTCGGCCCTGATGAACCCCTTCTCCATATCGGAGTGTATCCTGCCCGCCGCCTCTGCGACGGTCGTTCCAGCCGGGACCGTCCAGGCCCGCGTTTCGGGACCCTTGACCGTGAAGAACGTCACGAGCCTGAGCAGCCGGTAGCCCGCGCGGATCAGCCTGTCGAGTCCCCTCTCTTTGATACCCCAGCCCTCCAGAAACTCCCCGCGTTCTTCCTCCGGCAAAGTGACGAGCTCGGCCTCGAGCGATGCCGCGATGGGCACGATCTTCCAGGCGGGCTCGCCCGTCGCAGCCGACAGCCGCTCTTTCCAGTTGTCCTCGCCCACCCCCGCATCGACCTCGGATATGTTGGCCACTATCAGATGGTCCTTGGCCGTAAGGAAGCGGTATTCCTCGAGGAGGTCACGCTCGGTCTCGGACAGGCCCGCGTCGCGAAGCGGCGTCCCCGCATCCAGCGAGTCTCTCGCCTTCTCGAGTGCATCGGCGGTCGGGCCGGCCTCCTTGTCACCTCTGGCCAGTTCCTTCCTTCGCTTCTCCAGGTTGCGCTCGCTGGTCTCGAGGTCGGCCAGTAAAAGCTCGGTCCTGATCGTCGACAGGTCGCGTTCCGGGTCGACCGTTCCATCGACGTGAGCGACCGACGAGTCCTCGAAGCACCGCACGACGTGAGCGACCGCATCGACCTCTCTGATGCTCGCGAGGAACTTGTTCCCGAGACCCTCGCCCCTGCTGGCTCCCTTGACGAGCCCCGCAATGTCGACGAAACGAATCGCCGCGGGCGTCAGCTTCTCGGGAGTGAGAACATCCCCAAGCCTCGCGAGCCTCGGGTCCGGGACCGCGACGACGCCGACGTTCGCGTCGACCGTGCAGAACGGGTAGTTGCTGCAGTCAACGCTCGTCCCCGCAAGGGCATTGAAGAGCGTCGACTTGCCCACGTTCGGAAGGCCGATGATCCCGAGCTCGAAAGCCACTCACGCCTCCCCGGGACTGCTTCCGTTCTCCAGCTACCCCCTGATGAACAGCGGGGCGAGCACAAGGGAGATGACCGACATCAGTTTGATCAGGATATTGATGGACGGCCCGACCGTGTCCTTGAGCGGATCACCGACCGTGTCACCCACCACCGCGGCCTTGTGAGCCTCCGACCCCTTGCCTCCGAAATGCCCCTCTTCTATGTACTTCTTGGCATTGTCCAGCGCGCCGCCGGAGTTGGCCGTCTGGATACCGAGCACCACGCCCGTCACGCCGGCGCCGACCAGCAGTCCCGCCAGCGCACGCGGGTCGTAAAGGCCGACCGCCACGGGCACGAGGATCGCCATCAGCCCCGGCTTGATCATGCCCGCGATGGCACCCCTGGTGCTGATGTCCACGCACGTCGCGGAATCCGGCATGACCTTGCCTTCCAGAAGCCCCGGTATCTCCCTGAACTGCCGTCTGACCTCATCGATCATCTTGAAAGCGACCTTCGACACCGCCCCGAAGAGCATCGATGAGAACAGGAACGGCAGCATGCCCCCGACGAGGAGACCGGCCATCACAGTCGGTTCCGACATGTCGGCGACGGTGATCCCGGCCGACACCATGTAGGCGGACAGAAGGCCGATCGCGGCGAAGGCGGCCGAACCGATGGCGAAGCCCTTGCCGATGGCCGCCGTTGTGTTCCCGACAGTGTCCAGGTGGTCGGTGACGCCCCTGACCTCCGGTGGCAACCCCGCCATCTCTGCGATGCCTCCCGCGTTGTCGGCGACGGGCCCGTAGGAATCGACCGCTACGACCATGCCCGTAGTTGCCAGCATCCCGAACGCCGCCATCGCTATGCCGTACATACCCGCGAAGTGGTGCGCCACAATGACGGAAATGCCAAGCGCAATCACCGGCACGGCCGTGCTGCCCATGCCTGCGGCCGTCCCGGCCGTCACCGTGATGGCCGCTCCGGTCTGGGACGCTTCTGCGATGTTCTTGACGGGACGGTACTTCGACGACGTGAAGTACTCGCTCACCATCCCCACTATGACCCCGCTGACGATGCCGGCCAGCGTTGCGTAGAAGGGGCCGAGTACGCCGTACGTCGTGCTGCCGATCGTGAACTCCGTCCCCATTGTCCTGATGATGAAGAAACTCGCCACCGCTGTCAGCCCCGCGGCGACATACGTGCCACCCATCAGGGCCGCCTGTGGGTTCTTGCGTCCCATCACCTTCACGAAGATAATCCCTAAGATCGACGCTGCGATCCCCGCTGCCGCGATGTTGAAGGGCAAGAGCACAAGCTTCTCAGAGATCGCCGCTCCGCTGACGAGCGCCACCGCGAGAGCCATGCTCGCGATGATGGACTCGACGTATGATTCCAGGAGGTCTGCCCCTAACCCCGCGACGTCACCGACGTTGTCGCCGACGTTGTCCGCGATCACGGCCGGGTTCCTGGGGTCGTCCTCCGGGATGCCCGCTTCTACTTTGCCAACCAGGTCCGCGCCCATGTCGGCGCCCTTCGTGAAAAGGCCGCCGCCGGAGCGCGCGAACAGAGCCACGAGCGACGCACCCATCGCGTATCCATTGACGATGGCCGGGACCTGGAACAGCCAGTAGACGAGCACAAGGCCCAAGAGCGCCATGCTGGCCACGCTCATACCCATCACAGCGCCCGCGGAGACAGCCACTCCCAGTGCACCCTTGACGCCTCCGTCGGCCGCCGCCTGGGTTGTCCTCGCGTTGGCGCGCGTAGCGATGCTCATCCCGATGTATCCGGCCAGCGCAGACACGACGGCGCCCAGAATGAATGCGACCGATGTCTTCCAGCCCAGCGGCAGGTCCGGGTTTCCGGACAGAGTCGGTGCCAGAGCAATGAGGCCGGCGACGACGACAACGAGCACCGAAACGTACATATACTCCCGCTTGAGAAACGCGCGCGCGCCCTCCTGGATGGCCAGGGAGATCCTCTGCATGACCTCGTTGCCGGGATCCCTCGACAGCACCTCTCGAACGAGGATACCTACGAAGATGAGGCCGACGATCCCAGACGCCAGCGGAACAGCGACGTGTGTCATTAGTCCTCCTGCGGTCCCTGGTCCTCGGCAGGGTCCATCCTTCGATTGAACACCGTCATCGCGGCCCCGATCCCATTCCTGAGCGTAAGCTCCACGGCCGCCGCTGCGCGGCTGACCATGTCGTCTACGTCCAGGCGCTCGGTGTCCGCGAAGCGGTCGAGCACGAAATCAACCATCTCATCCCCATCGGAAGGACGGCCGACTCCGAGGCGGAGGCGCGCGAAGCCCTCCGTACCCAGCCGCTCAATGATGGACGACAGGCCGTTGTGCCCACCGGCGCTCCCCGAACGTCTGAGACGGAGCTGACCCAGCGGCAGGTTCACGTCGTCGCAGATCACGAGAACCTCGTCCGGCGTAGCGCCCATCTCTTCCAGGACCTGCTCAACCGCGCGGCCGCTCCCATTCATGTACGTGAGAGGCATCACGAACCGCACGCGGGTTCCGGCGATCTGCCCTACCCCACTCATGAAGTCGCCGCGCCCAGCCGAGAGTCGGATACCGCACCCGTCGGCCAGCCCGGCGACAACAAGGAAACCAACATTGTGGCGGGAACCCTCGTATTCCTCCCCGGGATTCCCAAGCCCGGCAATGACCCTCACTGGTCCTTGCTCTTCTCCTCGGAGGTCGTCTCCGCGGCGCCTTCCTCGGCTTCCGCACCGGCTTCCACGCCCTCTTCGCCCTCAACCTCTTCGCCGACCTCCGCGCCCTCCTCGACGGGCTCCACGAACAGCGTCGGCAGGAGCACCTCAACCACCGGACGATCCGCGTTGTCGAGTATCTCGACCTTATCAACCGAAATATCGCTGACGTGGATGGCGTGCTTGACCTCGAGCTCCGAGATATCCACGTCGATGTGCTCAGGGATGTCGCGAGGAAGACACCTGACCTCGAGCTGCCGCATTGTGTGGTCGAGGATGCCGCGTCCTTCCTTCACCGGAAGCGACTCGCCGACGAGCGCGACCGGCACGTGCATCACGACCGGCTTGTTCTCGGAGATCCGCTGCAGGTCAATGTGGAGTATCTCACGCGTGACCGGGTCGCGCACCATGTCCCTGATGACGGCCCTTGCCGAAGACTCCTCATCATCCAGCCCCAGATGGATGATCACGTTCCGGCCAGATGGCGTCGAGAGCAACGCCCGGAGGTCGTTCACCTCTATGGATATGGGCACGTTGTCCTGCTGCTCCCCATAGAGCACCGCCGGTACGTCGCCCCGCGCGCGGGTTCGTTTGGTTCCCTGCTTCCCGGTGTCGGTTCTTCGCCGGACCATTAGTTTGACAGTCGCCATGTGTTCCTCTCAGTGTCTCCGTGTCAGTTGTGCCTGGCTCTACGCGCCGGCCGTAACCGGCCGCTCCGGCGCTCACCCTACGGCCGCCCGCATCAGACGAAGAGCGAGCTGACCGACTTCTCCCCATGTATCCTGTCTATCGCTTCCCCAAGCAGCTCCGCGACTGACAGAATTCGGATTCTGTCCGATCCCGGGCGCTCGCTTCTGAGCGTGTTCGTAACGACGATCTCCTGGATCACCGAGTCAGTGAGCGCCTCGACGGCGCCTTCCGCGAACAGCGCGTGAGTCGCGCCCGCCGTGACCTTGGCAGCTCCAAGCTTCGTCACGGCCGTTGCCGCCTGGATCATCGAGCTTCCCGTGCTTATGATGTCATCGATCATGACGACGTGCTTGCCCTCCACGTCACCGACGACGTTCACCACCTCGGTCGCGTCGGGTCTCGGCCGTCGCTTGTCGACGAAGCCGAGCGAAGCACCGAGTCGCTTCGCGAATGCTCTTCCCATCTTGATGCTTCCGATGTCCGGCGCCATGACGACGAGGTCGTTCCCGGCGTGCTCGTCGAAGTAACGAAGGAGCACGGGCGCCGCGTAGATGTGATCCATCGGTATGTCGAAGAACCCCTGGATCTGCGGGGCGTGAAGGTCCATCGTCAGGATCCTGTCGGCTCCTGCGACCGTCAGCAGATTCGCGACAAGCTTCGCTGTGATGGCCACCCGCGGTCGGTCCTTGCGGTCCTGCCTCGCGTAGCCGAAGTAGGGCAGCACCGCGGTGATCCGCCGTGCCGACGCCCTCTTCAGGGCGTCTACCATTATCAGAAGCTCAAACAAGTTCTCGGCCGGAGGCGACGTCGGTTGCACAACGAACGCGTCCATGCCGCGGACGTTCTCGGAGATGCTGACGCTGATCTCACCGTCCCTGAATCTCCCGACCACGGCCTCGCCCAACCTCAGACCCAGGTACGCCGCGATCTCTTCCGCGAGAGCCGGGTTCGCATTGCCGCTGAAAAGCCCCAGTTCGTTAGGCATCACGTCTCCTCCGGAAGACGCCCAGCGTGTCCCCTACCCCGTCATAGCTGCACCGCCCCAGCTATCGGTCTGGCTGGGGCGGGAGGATTCGAACCTCCGATGCGGGATCCAAAGACCCGTGTCTTGCCACTTGACGACGCCCCAGCGACTACTTCACCAGTCGCCGAATGCGACTACTTCACTAGTCGCGGAATGCGACTACTTCGCTAGTCGCCGAGTTCATCGGCGTGCACCAGCTGCTGCTCCAGCGTTTGAGGTGCCTCTCCGCCAAGGGCGAGCTGACGCTCGTACTCGCCCAGAACGGCATCCTCGATCATCTGCCGCGTCTCGTTGTTGATCGGGTGAGCGATGTCCCTGAACTCCCCGTCCTTGCGCCGCCGGCTGGGCATCGCAACGAAAATACCCGTGTTGCCGTCGATGACCTTGAGGCCCCTGACGACGAACGCGTTGTCGAACGTGATGCTGACGAACGCCTTCAGGCGCTCCTCGTGACGAAGTGTCAGCCTTACTTCGGTGATCTCCATCGCTTCACCGCCCTCCGCCTGGATGAAGGGACTGGATCGCGTCCGTGCCAAGCGTGGTCTTGAGAGAACTCACCCGACAGGGCCCGTTCTCGATCGAGTCACGCGCTGACCGACATCGATCGGTGCCACGACATGTATGTCCCAACCACGCCCCGCGAGGCGTGTCGATATGCTCTCTCCAGCCTGCTCGTCCTTCACGAGGGCGAGGACCGTCGGTCCGCTCCCGCACATCACTGCAGCCAGAGCGCCCTGCTCCAGCAGGGCGTCCTTGACGCGCGCGACCTCCGGACATGCAGATACAACACCAGCCTCCAGGTCGTTCCGAAGCCCCTTGGCAAGCGTCGGAATGTCGCCTTCCCGGACAGCTAAACAGTTTACTCTAATGAAGCTGACGGGCTCTGTCAACCCGATTCTCGCCATTCTGTAGGCGTCGCCCGCGGACACCCCGAACCGTGGTGTGGCCAGCACAAACCAGACCCCGCTGAGCGCGGGCAGGCGTTCGAGATTCTCCCCCCTCCCCGTGCCAAGCGCGGTCCCTCCGGACAGCATGAACGGTACGTCCGAGCCCAGGGTCGCCGCCACACCAAGCAGCCTGTCGCGAGGGGCCCCTATGTCAAACAGAGCGTCCACGCCCACCAGAACTGCCGCCGCGTCGGCGCTGCCACCGCCCAGACCGGCCGCCACGGGTATCCGCTTCGTGAGGTCAATGGACACGCCCGGGCACCCGAACTCGGCCAGCGCGGCCTCGGCCGCCCGCCAGGCCAGATTCTCGGGTCCGCCGGGAACGGAGAGCCCGTGGACGCTGAGCGACACTCGCAGAGGTCTCGGGAGCGGCGCGAGCGCGAGTGTGTCCGAGAGCGACACACTCTGGAAGAGCGTCTCGATATCGTGATAGCCGTCAGCCCGCGCCGCCGTCACGGCCAGCCCGAGGTTGATCTTCGCGAACGCTTCTACGCTGACCCCTTGCAGTCTCAATCTCCTCCTTGAGAAAACGCTGCCGTCACAGCAACGGCAGCGTCCACCCGCGGCCCCCGGACCGAACGTGACCGGCGCGTCCGGGGCACTCCCGGGCAGTTACGTCACGTAGATGACGAAGGCCACCACGAGAACCCACAGAACGATGTTCACTGCCAGCGGAAGGTCCGACACGAGCGCATGCGACGGCTGCCCTCCGCCGTCCGCGGTGTACATCAAATAGAAGTACCTGAACACTCCGTACACAACGAATGGTATCGTGTAGACGAGCCCCGTCCCGCCCACTTTTGCCACCGTTCCCGGCCAGATGGTGTAGATGGAGTATGAGACGACCGTCGACGCGGTCACGACGCCGAAAAGCGAGTCGATGAGCGCCGGCGGGTAGTGCTTGAGCACGGCCCGGTGCTTCCCGGCCTCCGCCCCGAGCACCAGCACCTCGTGCCTGCGCTTCGCCAGGCCCAAGAAAAGGGCCAGGAAAAAGGTGCAGATCAGGAGCCACGGCGAGAGCTCAGTGCCCGGCGCCGGCCCCCTGAGCACCTCCACGCTCCCGACCGCACGAAGCACGAATCCCACGGCGATCGCCATGACATCCAGCACTACCATCTTCCTGAGCGCGAGGCTGTAGAGCAACTGGAGGACCAGGTAGCCGGCGGCTACGAACCCGAAATTCGGGTGAAGTCTGTAGGCCCACGCGAGCGCGAGCGCGGCCAGCACGACCGCGGCGGTCGCCGCGACGCCGACGGGCAGCTTCCCCGACGCCAACGGCCTGAGCTTCTTGACGGGGTGCTCGCGGTCACGGCGTACGTCCATGAGGTCGTTGAAAATGTAGGTCGCGCCCGAGAGGGCGCAGAACGCGAGGAAGCCCCAGGTCGCGTGGAGAAGGAGCGCCCGCGTTCCGAGACCGCCTGCGAAGAGCAGTCCCGCGAAGAGCACGAGATTCTTTGTCCACTGGTCCGGCCGCATGGTCCTGATGAGATCTCGCGCGATCAAAGACAGCTCCCTTTCTCCGCGAGGACGGTGACGCCCATCGGCGCTAGTGATTCGCGAGGATGTCCCGCGCCTTCGTGACGATCAGATCGACGGCGACGCGGTTCTGGCCGCCCTCTGGGATTATCACATCCGCGTACCGCTTGCTGGTCTCAACGAACTGCAGGTGCATCGGCCGGACGGTCTTGAGATACTGCTCTATGACCTGATCGACCGTCCTGCCCCGATCCGCGATGTCACGCCTCAGGCGGCGTATGAAGCGCTCGTCGGCGTCCGTGTCGACGTAGAGCTTGATGTCCATACTCTCCCTGAGCGCGTCCTCGGCCAGCACCAGAATGCCTTCGAGCAGGATAATGCGCGCCGGCCGGACCGTGATGGTCTCCTTCCGCCTGGTGTGCGTCTCGAAGTCGTAGATGGGCTTCTCGACAGGTCGCCCGCCTCTCAGCTCGTTCAGGTGAAACAGGAGCAGCTCGTTGTCGAACGAATCCGGATGGTCGTAGTTGATGTTCTCGCGGCTCGCCGGTGGAAGATCGCCACGGTCCACGTAGTACGAATCGTGATGAAGAATGACGACGCTCTCTTCCGGGAAGTGCTTGCGCACCTCCCTGGCGACGGTCGTCTTCCCCGACCCGGTCCCCCCTCCGATCCCGATGATTATCGGATCCACTTGCTCTCCCCCCGCGATTCCCCCTACTGGCCGAACAGCGCTGCCTCGACGATCTCGCAAATCGCGTGTCCGGCAGCGATGTGTATCTCCTGAATACGCTGTGTGTCCTCAGTGGGAGCCACGATCAGGTGATCGCACAGCCCCCCCATCTGTCCCGTCCCCTGGCCAACCAGTCCCACGGTCACGAGGCCGGCGGTTCTTGCCGTCTCCAGGGCTCTCAGAACGTTGGTCGAGCTGCCGCTCGTAGAGATGCCAACCAGCACGTCTCCCTTCCGCCCGAGCCCTTCCACCTGCCTCGCAAAGACCATGTCGTACCCGTAGTCGTTTGCCAGCGCCGTGATCACTGACGGGTTCACCGTGAGCGCGATGGCCGGGAGGCCGCGACGTTCCAGGCGCAGCCTGCCCGCCAGCTCGGCGGCTATGTGCTGCGCGTCGGCGGCGCTTCCTCCGTTGCCGCACAGGAGCACTTTGTTCCCCGTCCGAAGTGACTCGGTCACCGCAGTTGCCGCCGCGGCAATCACATCGGAGAGAGACTCCGCCGCCATCTCGTGCACCCTCGCGGACTCCGCGAAGACGGCCCTCACTCGCTCGGCGTCTGTCTCAGCCTGTCGTTCCATTCGGCCTACCTTTCGGCGAGGTATTCGGCCAGCGCGTCTTGCCAGCTCCGTGGTTCCTTCCCCGTGAGCGACACCAGCCTCGCGAGAGACAGGACCGAGTAACCGGGCCGACGCGCGGGCCTCGGGAACTCCTCACTGGGCACGGGCTCTATCGGGACGTCCTCGTGACCGGCCAGGTCGAGTATCTCGCGGGCGAACTCGAACCACGAACACGACCCCGCGTTAGTAGCGTTTACCACACCCGTGGCCTCGACTGCAATCAGTTCCAGAATCGCCCCGGCAAGGTCGCGGACGTTCGTCGGAGCGCCCACCTGGTCGTCCACGACTCTCAGATGCCGTCCGGACGAAGCCAGAGACAGCATCTTCTCGATGAAGTTCGGCCCCGCATGCCCGTAGAGCCACGCCGTACGAACGATCAGAGCGTCCGAACAGGCCTCCGCGACCTTCCGCTCTCCCGCAAACTTCGAGCGCCCGTACACGCCAAGGGGCCTGGGTTCGTCTGTCTCTGCATACGGCGTGTCGCCCGTGCCGTCGAACACGTAGTCGGTGCTGACCTGAACCACTCGGGCGCCGACCCTCTCAGCCGCCGCCGCGATCTTTTCCGCTCCACCTGCGTTGACGTCGAACGCGGCCTCGGGATCGCCCTCGGCGCCATCGACGTCCGTGTAGGCGGCGCAGTTGATAATAACAGCAGGTTTGGCCTCCGCGACGAACGCGTCCGTCGCGGAGGCGTCCCGCATGTCGAACTCCGCAACGTCGGCCGGCGTCACGTCGAACTCGCGCCGAAAGAGAGCCACGACTTCCGTCCCCAGCATCCCGGCGGCGCCCGTGACCAGGACTCTCGTCCCACCGTGCTCCCTTCCCGACGCCTTGGTTCCCACTACGGCACCTCGATCCGGCTGGCGTCGCCGACCATGAACCGGAAGGCCTTGGGCATCGTGGCACTCTTGGTGATCTCGACGTCCTTCCCGATGAGGCTCTTCTCCATTCGGCTGCCCAGATTCAAGATTCTCGAGTTCTCGAGCACGATGCTGTGCTCGATCTCTGAGTTCTGGATCGTCACGTCGTGATAGATGGACGTGAAGGGCCCGATGTACGACTTCACGATCTTGCAACCCCGTCCTACGACGAGGGGGCCCCGCAGTACGCTGCCCTGCACCTCAGCTCCTTCGGCGATCACCACGTTCCCGTCGATGCGCGAGGCGCTGTCAACACTGCCCGCGATGTCGCGACTGACGGTCTCGAGGATCATCCTGTTGGCTTCGAGGATGTCGTCGAGCTTCCCGGTGTCCTTCCACCAGCCGGTGACCTCGTGCGCCCTCACATCTTTGCCCGTGTCTATCAGTTTCTGGATCGCGTCTGTGATCTCCAGCTCGTTGCGCGCCGACGGCTTGATGCTGTCTACGGCCGCGAAGATCTCAGCGTCGAACATGTACACACCGACCAGTGCGAGGTTGGAGCGCGGTTTGTCAGGTTTCTCCTCCAGGCGCACCACCCTTCCACCGGCCAACTCGGCCACACCGAATTCGCTCGGATTGTCGACGCGCGCCAGCAGGATCTGCGCGTTCGGCTTGTTCTTCTGGAACTCGGCGACGAAGCCCGTGATGCCGCCCATGATCAGGTTGTCGCCGAGGTACATCACGAACGCTTCCTTGCCTATGTAGTCAGCAGCTATCTTGACGGCGTGGGCCAGTCCGAGCGGGGCCTCCTGGCGGATGAACGAGACCTTGAGTCCGAACGATGAACCGTCGCCGACCGCCTCCTCTATCTCCTTCGCCGTTTCCCCAACGATGATACCGACGTCGACGATGCCGGCCTCCCTGATCGCCTCGAGCCCGTAGAACAGAATGGGCTTGTTCGCTATCGGCACGAGCTGCTTCGCGCTCGTGTGTGTGATCGGTCTCAGCCGCGTACCCCTGCCGCCGGACAGGACGAGAGCCTTGATGCTGACCACCTGCCTTTCGTATGTCTGCTGAGGTTGGAAGCCAGGGCGCCGCCGCCCTCACGAGCCGCTAGCGCCCGTGCACCGCCGCAGCAATTGCCTTCACAAGTTCAGGGTCACCGGTCTTCTCGACGACGTCGCCCGTTATGATGACGCTGGCACCCGCCTCCACCAGCCGCGCCGCCGCCGCGGGCTCGCGAATTCCGCCGCCGACCATGATCGGCAGATCGATGTAGCCCGACACCGCGCGCACCATCTCCTCTGGAACGTGTTCGGCGGCGCCGCTGCCCGCGTCGAAAAAGGCGAGCCGCAGCCCTAGATACTGGGCCGCGAGCGCGTGCGCCATCGCTATGTCCGGCTTGTCTCGAGGGATAGGTCTCGTCGAGCTCATGAACTCGACCGACGTGGTCGTGCCCCCCTCGACCAGCATGTAGGCCGTCGGTATCGGCTCGAGTCCGGCCTCCTTCAGAACGGGAGCTGCTCGGACATGCTCCCCAATGAGAAACTGGGGGTTGCGCCCGCTGACGAGAGACAGGAACAGGATCGCGTCGGCCGCCTCAGACACGAATCCCACATCACCCGGGAAGATGATAACGGGCACATCGACTGCGCCCTTGATGGCCCGCACCGTGTCATCGCACCGTCCCTTCAGGGACAGGCTGCCTCCCAGGAGCAGCGCGTCGGCTCCCGCCCCCACGGCCAGCTCGGCCAATCTCACGTTCTCCGGGGGCTCGAACCTGTCCGGGTCGAGGAGCACCAGATAGAGTGCGCCCAGGATCCGTATGCGCTCCTCCAGCCAGGCGAGTGTTCTGCCGGTCAGTAGCATTTCGCGCCCTTCCGTTCGCTTCCCGTTCGCTTGTGCCCCATCAGCCGCCTATGAGCCGCTCGGCGATCTCGTAGAATCCCTCCAGAGCCTGCTCGAGCTTCGCCGGGTCTCCCCCACCCGCCTGCGCAAGGTGGGCTTTCCCTCCACCGCGGCCCCCCATGACGGCCGCGGCCTCCCGTACGATGTCTCCGGCCTTGAGCGTGCCCTGCTTGACGAGGTCGTCCGTCACCACCGCTATGAGAATGACACCGCCCTTGGTGACGGCAGCCAGCAACCCGGCGCCGCTTCCCAGCCTGTCGCGCAGCCGGTCGGCCTGGCCGCGAAGCGTCTTGATGTCCGGTGCGTCGGTTCGGGCCGACAGCAGCCGCACGCCGGCGACCTCGCGGGCCCCGTCGGTGAGCGAATCTATCGACCCGCCCGCCGCCCTCTGCTTCTCCTTCTCGATGGCCTTCCTGAGCTTCGACGTTTCCGCCGCCAGTTCCCTGGCCTTCGTGAGCAGCTCAGCCGGGGCCGCCTTGAGCACGTCCACGAACTCCCGGACGAGTTCCGCGTCGTGGCGGGCGCGTGCGGACGCGGTTCTGCCCGTCACCGCCTCGATCCTCCTGACGCCGGCGGCCACGCTCGCCTCGCTGACTATCGCGAAGGCGCCTATCTCGCCCGTGCGCTCGACGTGCGTGCCGCCGCACAGTTCGAGGCTGACCTCAGATTCATTGCACCCGATACAGATGACCCGGACTTCGGACCCGTACTTCTCGCCGAAGAGCGCCATGGCTCCTCTCTCGAGAGCCGCGTCGAGCGTCATGCTCTCCGGGGTGACCGGGACGTCGGCGCGGACCCACGCGTTCACGCGATCCTCGATGGCCGCCATCTCCCGCCCCGAGAGCTCGGCGAAGTGCGTGAAGTCGAATCTCAGCCTGTCCGCACCCACCCACGAACCGGACTGGTGCACGTGGTCGCCCAGCTCGCCCTGCAGCGCCGCCTGAAGCAGGTGGGTCGCCGTGTGGTTCTTCTCTATCCGGCGCCGCCGCGCGACATCGACACGGGCCCCGGCTCGCGCCCCGGGCGACACCACTCGGTCAGGGTCGCTCGCGACGTGAGCATAGCGCTCGCCTCGGCTCAGCACGTTCACCACGTCGATAACAGCGTCACCGACTGTGAGAGTCCCGGTATCGGCGACCTGCCCTCCCGACTCAGCGTAGAACGGGCTCTCGGTCAGTGTGAACTCCACTCCATCGTCGCTTGTACGCCTGGCTTCCGCGACGACCGTGGCGACCGCGTCGGACAGAAGCGTCTCGGTCGTCTCGCACTCCGACCCGTCCCCGCACGCGCACGGGAGTTCGTGCCCGACGAACGTGGTCTGTGCGCGCTGTCCCTCCCAGGCCCCGGCGCCGACGCTGCGTGCGCCGCGTAACGAGGAAGCGCGCCCGCGCTCCTTCTGCTCCTCCATCGCGGCCCGGAACCCCTCCTGGTCGACGGTGAAGCCGCGCTCCGTCGCCATCTCTCCCGTCAGGTCCAGCGGGAAGCCGTACGTGTCGTAGAGGCTGAACGCAACGTCTCCGGGCACTATTCTGGAACCGCTCTTCCCGAGCGATTCGATCATGTCCTCGAACACCGCGCTGCCCTGTGTCAGCGTCTCGTGGAAGCGCTCCTCCTCCGACTTGATGACGAGGGCGATGTGCTCACGCTTCTGCAGGAGATGCGGATGCGCCTCCCCCATCGTCTCGGCGACCACGCCGCTGACGCGGTACAGGAACGGCTCCTCTATGCCGAGCACGAGCCCGCGGCGCACGGCTCTCCGTATCAGCCTCCTGATGACGTAACCCTGGGCCTCGTTCGACGGCAGGATGTTCTCCGCGATGGCGAACGAGGCGGCCCGCACGTGGTCGGCTATGACGATGAGTTCCGTCCCCGGCTTGCCCTCGGGCGGCCGTGTGCCGCCAGCGGCCTCGGTCTCGTCCCTCACTGCTGAGAGCACCGGAAGACCCGTGTCTATCTCGTGGATGCTCCCTGCCCCCTGCACGACACTGGCGAGACGCTCGAAGCCCATGCCCGTATCGATCCCGGGACGCTTGAGCGGCTCGCGAGTGCCGTCCGTGCGCTGGAGGAACTGCGGGAACACCACGTTCCCGATCTCGAAGAAGCGGTCGCAGTCACATCCCGGGCCGCAGTCCGGCCTGCCGCAGCCGACCTGGGGACCCATGTCCAGGTGTATCTCGGAGCATGGGCCGCAGGGCCCCGAGTCGCCGGCCGGTCCCCAGAAGTTGTGCTTGTCGCCGAGGGGTACGATGCGTTCGACGGGGAACTTCACCCGCGTGCGCCAGATATCCGCCGCCGCGGTGTCGTCCTTGTGAACGGTGACCCACAGACGGTCGCTCGGAAGCCCTATGACCTCGGTCAGGAACTCCCACCCCCACTCGATCGCTTCTTCCTTGAAGTAGTCCCCGAAGGAGAAGTTGCCGAGCATCTCAAAGAAAGTCGCGTGGTACGGGGTGTGCCCGACCTCGTCGAGGTCGGAGAGGCGAAGGCACCTCTGGATGGACACCACTCTCTTGAACGGAGGGTTCTCGTCCACGTAGTAGGACTTGAACGGCACCATCCCCGCCGACGTGAACAGAAGGGTCGGGTCGTCGCGCGGTCTCAAGGGCGCGCTCTCGACCTTGTCGTGTCCGCGCTCCGTGAAGAAGTCGATGAACAACCGTCTGATCTCGCTCGAAGACATGCCGTCAGGCATCGGAGTCTCCCTCTATCTCCCTGAGGACGGTGGACACGACCTCGTAGGAGAAACCTCTTCTTAGCAGAAACGAGTGCAGACGGGCGCGGCGCTTCGCGTCGTCCGCGCCCCCTGACACTCGCACCTTCTTCTCTACGGCTCTGCGGGCCAGCTCGAGCTCCGAGTGTTCCCGAAAGGTCTCCTCCACCACGCGGGCGATCAGCTCCCTGTCTATCCGTTTCGACAGGAGCTCCTGCGTGAGTCGCCGCGGCCCCGAGGGGCGAAGCCTCACCTTCTCATCCGCCCACGCTCTCGCAAACGCCTCGTCATCGACCAGCCCGACCTCGGCCAGCGAGGTAACGACAGTGGCCGTCAGCTCCTCGCGGAAACCCTTGCGTCTCAGACGGTCGACAAGCTCGCCTTCGCTTCTCGCGCGGACGGCCAGGAGCCTCAGCGCCGCCTCTCTGGCCTTCGCCCGCTCGTCGTTCGATGTCAGACGCTCGGCCGCGGCCGGGGCCATCTCGCGCCCCACAGAGAGACCCAGCTCGCGCGCGACCTCCTCGGAGCCCGTGAAGGCCTCCACGCCATCGACGAACACCGTGACACGAGGCGTGTCGCCCAGGCTCTTCCTGATCTCGGTGATGGTGCCGCTCACGGGCGCTTGTCTCCGTCATCCATGCAGAACCCCTCGCCCGTCACTTCTTCGAGCCCACCTTCTCCCGCGCCGGCTCCTTCTTCGCGGTCTTGCTGGCCGGGCTCTCTTCCGCGGCCTTCTCCGTCTCCGCAGGAGCATCGGCCTCAGTGGGGCTCGCCACCAGTCCGGTGGCCTCACGTATCTTGTGCTCCAGCTCGTCGCGCACGGCGGCGTCTTCCTCGAGATACGCCCTGGCCCGTTCCCGCCCCTGGCCGAGCTGAAGGTCACCGTAGCTGAACCAGGTCCCCTTCTGAGTAACTACCCCGTGCTCCATCCCCAGATCGAGCAGGTCGCCCTCAAGCGAGATGCCCTTGCCGTATATGATGTCGAACTCGGCAATGCGGAACGGCGGCGCCACCTTGTTCTTCACGACCTTGACCTTGGTCCTGTTGCCAACGATCGTGTCTCCCGCCTTCAGGGCGCCGATCCTGCGAATGTCCAGTCTCACGCTCGCGTAGAACTTGAGCGCGCGTCCTCCGGACGTCGTCTCGGGGTTTCCGAACATCACACCTATCTTCATTCTGATCTGGTTGATGAAGATGACGCAGGTCTTGGAGCGGTTGATCGACCCCGCGAGCTTCCTCAGAGCCTGCGACATCAGCCGGGCCTGCAGGCCGACATGCGAGTCGCCCATCTCGCCCTCGATCTCGGCGCGGGGCACGAGCGCGGCGACCGAGTCGATGGCAATGACGTCGACTGCCCCGCTTCTGACCAGCATCTCGGTTATCTCGAGCGCCTGCTCGCCCGTGTCCGGCTGCGAGATGAGCAGGTTGTCGGTGTCAACTCCGAGCGCACGGGAGTAGCTGGGGTCAAGCGCGTGCTCCGCGTCTATGAAAGCGGCAACGCCGCCCAGCTTCTGCGCGTTCGCCACGATGGGCAGAGCCAGCGTCGTCTTGCCCGACGCCTCCGGACCGTAGATCTCTACCACACGCCCCCTCGGCACCCCTCCCACTCCCAGCGCCAGATCCAGCGAGATCGATCCCGTGGGGATCACCTCGATGCCCTTCCCGAAGTCATGAGTCCCCAGCGTCATTATGGACCCCTTGCCGAAGTGCTTCTCTATCTGAGACAGAGCGAGGTCCAACGCCTTCTGCTTACCCTTGTCGTCTGCCATCCTGCCCTCCCTGGGCCGCGCCTCTCTCCGCGCGGCGACCGTAGCTCCTCTGTGCGTTCACTCTCTCGACCCGCTGTCCAGGGGAATCGCCTCCACCAACTCGTGTATCGCACCTCCGGGCCGAAGCGTGCTCCGCATCACCCGGACCTCCAACACCTCCACCCTTTCCTTCGGGGCAACGAGCTCGTCCAGCAACTCCTGAACGCTCTCAGCACGGGGATCTCGTATCCTCGCCAGTGTCACGTGGGGATGAAACCTGCGCTTCTCCCGAGGGAAACCCAGCTCCGCGAGCTCGCTCTCCACCGACTTCTGAAGCGCAAAGAGCTCGTCCACGGGCTCGACGCCAAGCCACAACACCCTCGGCCGCCGCGCAGAGGGAAACGCACCCAGCGAGCGCGTCTCGAAGCCAAACGAAGACACACGGCTCGAGGCCCGCGCGACAGCCGCGACGACCTCGGGCAGTTCGGTCTCTTCGACGTCTCCCAGGAACTTGAGCGTGAGATGCAGCGTAGGGCGCCTGGCCCAGCTGGCCCGCACGCCCCGCCCTCTCAACTCCTCTGTCAGGGCGAGTATGCCCTCTTTGAGGCTGTCGGACAACTCCAAAGCGATGAAGGTCCGCGCACTCAACCCGGGTCCTCGATGTCCAGAAGGAAGCGTCTCAGGAGCTCCAGCGCGGCCTGGCAGGCCGCACGCCGGATGCCGCCCCTGCCCCCTCCCAGTCGCAGCTCACGCACGCGTTCGCCGGCTCCCCCCGCCACCGCAACGAACACCGTGCCGACAGGCTTCTTCTTCGTGCCTCCGCCCGGCCCGGCCACGCCCGTGATCGCCAGCCCGTAGTCGGTGGCGCACTTCTCCCGTACACCCCGCGCCATCATGAGCGCGGTCTCCTCTGAGACCGCTCCGTGCTTGTTCAGGACGGCCGCCTTGACGCCCAGGAGACGCCGCTTGAGGTCGTCGGAGTAGGCAATGACGCCGCCCTTGAAGTAGTCCGAGCTTCCGGGCACGCGTGTCAGCCGCCACCCGACCCGACCACCGGTGCACGACTCGGCGACCGATAGCGTCGAGCCTCCCATCGACAACAGATACCCCACCACTTTTTCCAGCGACTCGTCGCCGCGCGCGTAGACGTAGGGCCCGAGCTTTGCCGCGATCTTCTCCTGGGATTTCTCAGCGGTCTTCCCGGCCTCGACGGACGTCCGGCCGCGACCGATCACCTTCAGGTCCACGCCGGTTGCGGACGGGAGATAGACGACGTCGGTCCTTGCCAGCCGCCGCGCGAGCTGCTCGACTCGCTCGGCGATCTCGGATTCCGCCAGCCCCGTGGTTCGAATGAGACGCTCCTCCGCCAGCCGCCGGAGCCCCTTCCCCTCGAGAAAAGGAGAAACGAAATTCTCGAACATCGATCTGAGCTCGACGGGAACGCCCGGCAGAACGAAGAGCAGCGCCTCGCCCTTCTCGAAGAGAAGGCCCGGAGCCGTTCCCCTCTGGTTCTCTATGGAGCGAGCGCCTTCGGGGAGCATGGCCATAGCGATGTTGATCTCGGGCATGGGGACATTGCGGGCTTCGAACCTGGCGCGCACTTTCTCGAGGACGCCTTCGTCCAGGACCAGCTTCCGCCCCAACAGCCTCGCCACGGCGTGCTTGGTGCGGTCATCGGCAGTCACGCCCAGCCCCCCGGTCGTGATGACCAGGTCCGCCCGGTCGAGGGCGCGCGACGTCGCCTCCTCGATGTCGTCGACGGCGTCGGGCACCGACGAGATGCGCACGACCTCGGCGCCGAGAGACGTGAGACGCGACCCCAGGTAGACCGCATTCAGGTCGACCTGGCTCCCGTCAAGAAGCTCTCCACCTATGGTGATTATCTCGGCCTTCATGCGACCACCGTCAGGAGGGAGTGGACTACCAACCCTGGACCAGCAGCATGACGCGCAGGAGTATGTTCGTGTAGATGCCCGCTACGAGGTCGTCCGTCACGAGGCCGACGCCGCCGGGCAGAGCCTCGGCCTGTCGCGCCGGGAAGGGCTTCACGATGTCCAGAGCGCGGAAGAGCACGAACGCCACGGCGAACAGGAGGAGCGATTTTGGCAGCAGGAGAACGGAAACGACGAAGCCGGCGTACTCGTCGATCACGATCCTCGACGAGTCGTGCCCGAACTGCCGCTCCGCAAGATCTGCGGCCCAGATCGCCAGCGCGGCGAACGCCAGCGTAGAAAGGAGCATCACCCAGAGGCCCAGGTGCGAGGTTGCCGCAGTTACTTCGGGAACGAAGAACCACATCAGCACCGCGCAACCCAGCGATCCGACCGTGCCGGGGGCAACGGGCGCGTAGCCCAGGTAGGCTCCGGTGGCCAGGAACCTGACCACTGGATGCAGTTTCGTGCGGTGTTCTGCCACGTCGACCGATCCTCTTTGGCGTCACTCGGTCTTGCGTGCGTCGCTTTCGGAGTTCCTGCTGCAGACCACGTACTCGGCCCCGGAGATGACGGTGAGGGCCACGGCCACCACCCCGAGTCCCCAGAGGCCGCGCTCGAACGTCTGGGTGCTGGTGTCACCCGGGCTCAGTCCCAGCCCGTGGATGACCGTCAGGTAGAACAGAGAGGCTGAGATCCAGATCATCTGGGCGGCCGTCTTCCACTTGGCCGTCCAGCTGGTAGCGAATCCTCCGCCGCTCTTGAACAGGCCCGTCCGCCAGCCGAGGATCAGGAGCTCACGCGCTATGATCACCCCGACCATCCACAGTGAGACGAACGGCAACCCCATCAGCAGGAAGCCGACAAGGACCATAGAAACCAGGACCTTGTCGGCCAGTGGATCCATGAGCTTCCCGAACTCGGTCACCCTGTCCCAGCGCCTCGCCAGGTAGCCGTCGTACAGATCTGTCAGCATAGCAACGATGAAGATGTAGAAGGCGAGCCTCACGGAGCCCGCCAGAAGGCACACGAGGACGATGGGTCCCATGATCATCCGCGCTACGGTCAGTCCGTTCGGCCAGTTCATCAGTGTGGACCCCCCAAGGAGCGAGCCGCGGGAATCCTACGCCTGGCTCAGCTCCTCGCGCTTGAGGAGCCACTCCCACTTGCGGTCCGTGTCCTCCTGTATCTCATCGATGATGTGCCTGTTCTTGTCCTTGAACAGGTGGGCGAAACGGCCCTGCCTCTTCATCCACTCAGAGACCGGGCGCTTGTCCTTGGGCTTCCTGGTCACGCGGAGCTTGCCGTACTCCACCTCATACAGCGGCCAGAAGCACGTGTCAACCGCGAGCCTGGCTATGTCCATCGATTCTTCCGGCGGATACCGCCAGCCTCGTGTGCAGGGCGCCAGTACATTCATGAAGGCCGGCCCGTCTATAGACAGCGCCTTCTCCACCTTGTCCGACAGGTCCTTGGGGTACCCTGGAGTGGCCTGCGCGACGTACGGGATATTGTGCGCGATCATGATCTCTGTCAGCGGTTTCGGGAACTCCTTCTTCCCCGGTATGACCTTCCCCGCCGGTGTGGTGGAAGTGGCCGTCCCCTTGGGCGTGCCGCTGGATCTCTGGATGCCCGTGTTCATGTAGGCTTCGTTGTCGTAGCAGATGTACAACATGTTGTGACCGCGCTCCATCGCTCCCGACAGGGCCTGCAGACCGATGTCGTACGTTCCCCCGTCACCACCCATTGCGATGAAGTTGATCTCCTTGTCGACCCTGCCCTGACGGCGGAGCGACCTGTATGCCGCCTCGACTCCGGACATTGTCGCCGCCGAATTCTCGAAGGCACTGTGGATGAACGGGTTCCGCCACGCGGTGAACGGATAGATGGTCGTCACCACTTCCACGCAGCCCGTCGAACATCCACTTACCGTGTCCTTGCCCGCCGTCAACAGAATCTGTCTCATTGCCGTCATCGGCAGGCAGCCCGCGCAGGCGCGATGCCCTCCGGCCATCAGCTCCTCACGCGCGGCCAGTTGCTTGAGACCTGGCATGCTACACTCCTCCCTCGCCCCTCAGTCCGAGGAACCGGATGTTGTCGTCAGGCGTTCCCTCGCGCGCCACTTTCTCGAGCCCGGCGAAGGCCGTCCTGATGTTGGCCATCGACATATCGCGTCCACCGAGGCCGTAGACGTAGTTGACGATCCCGATCTCATGGCTCGTCCCGTAGAGGGCGGCCCTGATCTCCTTGTGGACGGGACCGCCCGGTGCACCGAAGGATATCGACCTGTCGAGGACTCCTATCGCCTTGGCGTTCCCGAGAGCTTCTGCTATCTCACGCTCCGGGAACGGCCGGAACGATCGGATCTTCAGGAGTCCCGCCTTCGTGCCCTGGTCCCTCAGCTCATCGATGACCACTTTCGTAGTACCGCATGTCGAACCCAGCGCCACTACCGCGAGCTCGGCATCCTCGAGCCTGTATGCTTCGAAGAGGTCGTACGGCCGTCCGGACAGTTCGCCGTAGGCACGCCCGATCTCCCTTATGACGGCGGGAGCGTGCCGCATACCCTCGACCTGCTGCCGCTTGTGCTCGTAGTAGTAGTCCTGGAGGTCGAGCGGGCCGAACGTCACGGGATCATCCGTGTTCAGAAGCGAGTACTTCGCCTCGTAGCTCCCGATCCAGTCTTTGACCTCCGCGTCCTCGAGCCCTTCCAGGATCTCGGCCGTGTGGCTGAGGATGAACCCGTCGAACGCCACCATCACAGGCAGAAGAACGTCCGGGTGTTCGGCTATCCTCAGGGCCTGCAGTGTGTTGTCGTACGCCTCCTGCGCGTTCTCGGAGTAGAGCTGTATCCACCCCGTGTCCCTGCATCCCATGGTGTCGCTGTGGTCGCAGTGGATGTTGATGGGACCCGACAGCGCGCGGTTCACCACCGGCATGACGATGGGCAGCCTGTAGGAAGCCGCGATGTAGACTATCTCCCACATCAGCGCCAGTCCGTTCGCCGCCGTGGCCGTCATGGCCCTCGCCCCGGCCGCAGCCGCCCCGACCGCCGCGCTCATTGCACTGTGCTCCGACTCAACGAGTACGAGCTCCGTATCCACATCCCCGTCTGCCACGTGCTCCGCGAACTTGTGCATCAGCTCGGTCTGCGGAGTGATGGGAAAACAGGTGACCACATCGGGAGCGATCTGCCGCATCGCCTCCGCGGTCGCGTCGTTGCCCGTCAGGATCAGTCTCCTCGACACTCTCAAGTCTCCCTTCTGCTTCGCATGAGAAGGGCCCGGTCGACCCGAGCCTACTCCTTGGCGACGTCGGTCTCGAGCTTCATCTCTATCGCCTTGGGGTCTACCGGACACTCAAAGCTGCAGATTCCACACCCCTTACAGTGGTTGTAGTCTATGCCCGTGATCTTACCGTCCGCGATCTCGATGGACGAATCCGGGCACGCCACCCAACACCTCAAACAGTGGATGCACGCCTCGCTGTCCCACACCGGACGATAGGTTCGCCAGGAACCGGTTTCATAGGCGACGGCGTTGCCGGCCTCCTCGATCACGCCTCCAAGAGGTATCTCAGTCCAGCCCTTTTCTTTCATTCCCCGACCACCTCCTCGTAGGCTCTCTGGATCGCCCGGAGGTTGCCTTCGAGAACCTCTGGTCTGAAACCGTGAGAGAACTTCTTCTTGATCTGCGCCATGACCGCCTCGAGCGACAGCACGTCCGAGACCTTGATCAGTGCACCGAGCATTGGCGCGTTGGGGATGGGCCGTCCGATCTCGTCGATGGCGATGCCGGTCGCATCGACCGTGAACACGTTCCGGCCCTTGAGCTTCAGCTCACTTCGCACGTCCGCCGCGCTCTTCAGTGTGTTGACGACTATCAGCCCGCCGTCCTCCGGCGTGCCGCTCACGACGTCCACCGAGCTGAGCAGCGTGTCGTCCAGCACCACGACCATTCCGGGCTCAGAGATCGCGCAGTGTACGCGGATCGGCTCGTCGCTGATCCTCGTGAACCCGCGCATGGGCGCGCCCATGCGCTCGGGCCCGTAGTCCGGGAACCCCTGACTGTACTTGCCCTCCATCGCCGCCGCCTGCGCGAGCAGCAGGGAGCCGGTCTTCGCCCCCTGGCCTCCCCTCGCGTGCCAGCGGATTTCCGTCATCTGCGGCATCCGTCAGCCTCCTTCGGATATTCGCCTCGTTTCACGACAGCGCAGACAAATCGAATAATCACGCTAGCATCGCTTCCGTGGCGGGTCAAGCTCAAAGGGATGCTTTTCCGAGCCCTCAGGGGAGTTCGGCGCCGCGCTGATGTCGCGAGGCGCGAGATTACCCGGCAGGAGAATGGAGGACCAACGCGGTCAGAGCTCTCTCCGCTCGTCCAGCGCGGTTCCGAGGGTCAGCTCGTCTGCCAGGTCAAGGTCTCCTCCGACGGGTATGCCGCTGGCCAGCTTGGTGACGCGAACACCCGTCCCGGCCAGCAGCCGCGCAAGGTACAGCGACGTGGCCTCGCCCTCCGCCGTGGGGTTCAGTGCCAGTATGATCTCGGAGACATCGTCCGCGCGCGCGCGCGCCACGAGCGAATCCAGCGTGAGGTCCTCGGGACCGACCCCGTCCAGTGGAGACAGAAGCCCACCCAGGACATGGTACTTCCCCCGGAACCGGCTGGTTCGCTCCAGGGCGATGACATCGCTCGGGCGCTCGACCGCACAAATGACGGTAGATTCGCGCCGTGGGTCCGTGCAGATGCCGCAGGGGTCACACTCGGTCAGAGCGCCGCACGTCGAGCAGCCGATGGTCTTCTCGCTGGCCTCGACGATGGCCCTGGCGAGTTCCTGGCAGTCGGCCTCGGACGAGGCCACGAGCTTGAGAGCTATCCTCGTCGCCGACTTCTTGCCGATGCCGGGCAGCCGCGCGAGAATGAGGACCAACCGTTCGAGAGAGGGCGGAAAAAGGGACAAGGCGTCTCTCCGGTTCTTGCTTAGACGAGCCCCGGCGGAAGGCCGGCGGCCGTCACCTTGGCCATCTCCGTGGAGGCCAGCTCGTCCGACTTCTGCTTCGCGTCGCGCAGCGCAGAAAGGAGCAGGTCCTCGAGCATCTCGGCGTCGCCGTCCTCGAGCACGCCGGGATCCACCGAGACCTTGAGCACGTCGCGCTGCCCGTTCATGATGACGCTCACCACCCCGCCTCCAGAGCTTCCCTCAACCGTCATCTCCGCGAGCGTCTTCCGTACTTCGCCGAGACGCTTCTCCAGCTTCTGCGCCTCCTTCATCATCTTCGCGAGTCCGCCTGCCATGTGCGCCACTACTCCTCTCTGCCCGAACGTCGTATCTCGCCACCGAACATGTCGAGGACCTTCCGGACTACCGGGTCCTGTGCCGTCTCCTCGCTCACCTGGGTCTTGACGCCATGAGACGCAGCCCGCTCCCGCGGCGCCTCCCCGAACGTGAAAGCCAGCCTGACCCTTCCGCCGAAGACCTCCCGGGCTGCGCGCTCCATGACTACCATGTTGCCGCGGTCCTTGAGCTGTTCCCTGTGAAATCGGGATCCGTTCGGGACCGCCAGCTCCAGCACGGCGTCCTCACCCGTCGACGCCACCGCGTCGTTCAGAAAAGCGGCGAGACCGGGTTTCTCGCGTCTGATCCTCCCGAGAACGTCGGGCCAGAGCGCGGGTTCGACATCGGCCTCGGGTGCGTCCGCCGGCGCGACCGCCGCCGCCGGCGCGGGTCCTGCCGTCGCCGTCACGCTCTCGCCCCCAGGGCTCCCACCACCTTCGGCGCCACTGCCGCCCGACGCGCGCGCCGCCGTTCCGCCTGGGCTCGCACCACCGCCGCCGGACGTCTGTCCGGCGCTCTTCCGCGGCCTTCCCCCTCCGCCACCCCGGGCAGCACCGCCGGCCGAGCCCGCGGCTCCACCCGATAACTCGCGCCTCCCGCCCTCAGTAAGCGCTCTGACGACGTCCGCGATGTCCACGCTGCTGGTCAGCCTGGCCATTCGAACCAGCGCCAGCTCAATGATCAACGCGGGCTGGGTGCTCCATTTGACGGACGCCTGAGCCTCGATGCCGATCCGAAGGAGCCGGACCAGGTCCTCTTCGATAATCGTAGACGAACCGCCCTCGTGCGCCTGATAGTCAGCTATCCTGCCAACGAGTCGTTCCGGCGACGGCGCTGCCTTGATCAGCAGCAGATTGCGGAGGTGTTCCACAAGACCGTCGATCAGATCCCTCGCGTCGAAGCCCGCGTCCATGGCGGCCTCGAAAGCGGACAGCGTCCCGGACGTGTCGGTCGAGGCAATGGCATCGGTCAGATTGAAGAAGACGTCGACGTCCGGTATGCCCAGCACGCGAGCCACGTCATCGACCGTCACCTTGCCCGCGCCGACGGAGACGAGCTGGTCCAGGAGACTCACCGCATCCCGCATGCTCCCGTCGGCCCGCGTCGCGACCAGCTTGACCGCCCCGCTCTCTATTTCGAACCCCTCGGCGTCCGCGATCTGCGACAGCCGCGCCTCCAGGTCGGCGGACGAGATCCTGTGGAAATCGAACCGCTGGCAGCGCGAGCTTATCGTCTCGGGGATCTTGCCGGGTTCCGTGGTCGCCATGATGAAGACCACATGAGCAGGCGGCTCCTCCAGCGTCTTGAGCAGTGCGTTGAACGCCTCGCGCGTGAGCATGTGGGCCTCATCGATGATGTAGACCTTCATGCGGCCGGAGAGCGGCGCGTACTGCACCGTTTCCCGAATCCCACGCGCGTCCTCGATCTTCCTGTTCGAGGCGCCGTCGATCTCGATGACGTCCAGGCTCTTGCCGGATGCGATCTCTGTACAGGAGACGCACTCGCCGCACGGCTCATCGGTCGGGCCCTTCTCGCAATTGAGGGCCTTAGCCAGTATCCGTGCGATGGTCGTCTTGCCCACTCCGCGCGGGCCGGTGAAAAGATAGGCGTGCGCCGTGCGCTCCCTCCGCACGGCCGCCGAAAGCGTCAGGACAACGTGCTTCTCCCCGACGACGTCCGAGAACGACTCGGGCCTCCACTTCCTGGCCAGTACGAGGTAGGACATCTTACCCCCGCGCTTGTTGACGGGTTCTTGTAGGGTACTCCACTCTGGCACGCGTCCGACTCGACCCCCCGCACCCGACGAGAGAAAAAGTTAGGAGGCTCCGGCCAAGCGCCCCCGCGGCACATCGAGTGACCGGCTTACGGCTGCTGCCTTCCGGCTCTGACCGGATTCACCGGGCTCGATTGCGCGGGACCTGACCCTCGACACCGCCTGACTCCTGTCGCGAACGAGAACTGGAGGGCCTCGTTCAGATGTTCGACCCCGCTGTAGCGGATTGCGGGTCACAGGGCACCGCTAGTTCCCCGTCTAGCGTGCCAGAGCGGAACAACTCGATGGGGCTCGAAGCCACGAAAGCCCGCCCCTTCGAACCCGAGCGGGCTTCCGCGTCATGCTGGTGGAGATGAGCGGGCTCGAACCGCCGGCCTCTGCCTTGCGAAGGCAGCGCTCTCCCAACTGAGCTACATCCCCGTTTCCGACTGCAGAACCCTCTATGTGGCGGAGAGGGAGGGATTCGAACCCTCGGTAGGCTATAAACCTACACGCGATTTCCAGTCGCGCACCTTAAACCACTCAGTCACCTCTCCAAATGACTGGCGGTGGGGGTGGGATTCGAACCCACGGTACCCAGAGG
>JAUWLR010000085.1 GCA_030613615.1 Candidatus Eiseniibacteriota bacterium | reverse complement strand
CCCAAGGGCGCGAAGAAGAATCCGGCCACGAGGATCATGGGAAAGAGGAAGGTCGCGAAGAAGAAGACGGCCAAGAGGAAGCCGGCGAAGAGGAAGACCAAGAAGAAGTAGCTGTTGGTCTCCCCAGCAGAACGAAGAAGCGGAGCGATCACTCGCTCCGCTTCTTCCATGTGGTAGCGCCAACGGGAATCGAACCCGTGTTACCGGCTTGAGAGGCCGGCGTCCTAGCCGCTAGACGATGGCGCCTTCATTTCCTGGTTGGGGAGGGAGGATTCGAACCCCCGCCGGCGGATCCAGAGTCCGCTGTCCTGCCACTAGACGACTCCCCAGGTCGTCCTATTCTGCCAGCCCGCGCGCGGCGTCGATGCGCGCAAGAGAAACCTCACGTCCGAGGAGCGACAGCGTCTCGAAGATCCCCGGGCTTGCAGTGCGGCCGGTCAAGGCGACCCTGAGAGGCTGCACGACCTTGCCCAGCGAGAGTTCGGCGTCCTCCGCGAACTTCCGCATCGCCCCCTCGAGTGTCTCGGGCTGGAAGTCCGGGCACCCCGAGAGGACCCCATGAAGCCCGACGAGGATTTCGTCCGCGCCGGGCTTGGCCAGCACCTTGCTGACAGCAATCTTATCATAGACGACGTGCGGCGCAAGAAAAAACCCCGCGAGCTCGACGATGTCGGTGAGAACCTTGAGGCGGTCGTCGAGAAGCTCGACCACTCGTTCGAGGTGCGACCTCTCCTCAGGCTCGAGAGTCTCTGCCAGCAGTCCCTCCGCCCGGAGGAAGGGCGTCACCCGCTCGGTTCGGTCGGCCACGTCCAGCCTCTTGAGCCATTGCGCGTTCATCCAATCGAGTTTGTTCGGGTCGAAAGACGCCGGTTTCTTGCTTACGCGGCTCATGTCGAAGTTCTGGAGGAGCTCGTCCAGGGAGAAGAACTCTTGGTCTCCTCCGTAGGACCACCCCAGGAGCGCCATGTAGTTCACGACGGCCTCCGGCACGTAGCCGCGTCTTCGGTACTCGCCTACTGCGATGGCCCCGCGACGCTTCGACATCACCTGCTTGTCCGGAGCGAGCACAAGAGGCTGGTGGCCGAACGTAGGGGGTTCGTGGCCGAGCGCTTTCCAGATCACGATCTGTCGCGGCGTGTTCGAGATGTGGTCAGCGCCCCGGATGACGTGCGTGATCGCCATCTCCAGGTCGTCCACCACCACGGCGAAGTTGTACGTCGGCGTCCCATCCTGACGGACTATGACGAGGTCGTCCAGCTCGGCGTTGTCGAACTCGATCTTCCCGAGCACCATGTCATCGAACGACGTCTTCCCCGCGGGCACACGGAAGCGGACGACCGAAGGCCGCCCCTCCGCCAGCAGCGAGTCCCGCTCGTCGTCGGAGAGGCCCAGGCACTTGCGGTCGTAGATCCACCCCCCGTCGGCCGCCTGCGCGCGGCTGCGCTTTTCCTCGAGTTCCTCGGGAGAGCAGAAGCAGCGGTACGCGTCTCCCGTCTCGAGGAGCTTCTCGACGTGCGGCGCGTAGCTCCCAGAACGTTCCGACTGAAGGTAGGGGCCGAAATCGCCTCCGCACTCGGGACCCTCGTCCCAATCGAGTCCCAGCCAGCGCAGATCCTCGAGGATGGCGTTCAGGTACTCGGGCGTGGACCGCTCCCGGTCCGTATCCTCTATTCTAAGGACGAACGACCCGCCCTCATGGCGCGCGAACAACCAGTTCAGGAGAGCCGTGCGGGATCCGCCCATATGGAGGAAGCCCGTCGGACTCGGTGCGAAACGCACTCTGACTCGATTCATGTGTCACTCCACGAAAAAGGCCTCTTCTCCGAGGCCGTTTGCACTCGGGAGGACTATACCAATCCTCGGGCGGGACTGTCAAGGATGCCCGGTCGCGCCCGAGGGCGCACTTGACAGCCGTCGGAGGGGCGAGCTAGTGTCGTGAGAGCGACACGGAGCTTCTGCCCCACGGGATTCAGGGAGATGACAGGTCATTCCACATCCATGCTGAGGCTCGGGAAAGACACGCTGATCGCGCTCGCATGGCTTGCCGCGTTTGCCGTCGCGATGGCGTACGTGGAGGCGGCGGTCGTCGCCTACCTTCGGCTGCTCTACTACCCCGATGGATTCTCTATAGAGGGAGCGGCCTCCCTCCAGTGCGTGCCTCAGGGCGTTCTTGCGATTGAGATAGGGCGAGAGATTGCGACTATCGTCATGCTCGCGGCCGTCGCCCTCCTGAGTGCCGGGAAGAACTGGTGGGAGCGTCTGGCCCACTTCATGTGGGCGTTCGCGGTCTGGGATATCTTCTACTATATCTGGCTCTACGTGCTGCTCAGGTGGCCTTCCGGCCCGATGACCATCGACGTGTTGTTTCTGATTCCCCGGCCCTGGATCGCACCCGTCTTCGTGCCCGTTGCTGTTTCCCTCCTGATGGCAGGCGTGGCTCTGGCCATTCTCAGGCGTAAGTGCGTGCGCCGTGCCGGGGACCGTAGCATGCGCACTTGACAGGTACTCCGGCGTGGGACTAGGCTCAGTCCGAGCGGGGGCGCAGCAAGCTCGACGGACGGTGCGCAGAAGTCGCGCGGCGCCATGGGCGACGCCCTGGTATTCCGGCACTCGTGTGAGAGGTAGTGGATGATTCATCGCATGTTGGTTCTGATCGTGGCCGCATGTTTGCTGGGAGGATGTTCCGGCGATGAGACCACGACAGACGGCAGCATCAGTGAGCAGTCACAGACGACAGCGGTCCCCGCGCCGGGCGAGACCGCGGCCCGCGCGGACGACGCGGTCCGGGGGCCTTCCGGAGAGCCGGCGGACACTGTGGCCCGTGACGACACGAGCGCGGACACAACTGGGCTCGAGTCCGTGGAGGACGCGGGCGAGCCGCCGGAAGCCCCCACGGGTTCAGAGGAGTCCGCGCAGAGCGAGCCTGCCGGCGAGCCCGATCCATCGACGGAGCCTGGAGTGACCGCTTCCTCGAGCGGACTTCGCGTGCTGCGGGCGTACGTCTGCAAGGGCATCGAGCAGAGCGAGCCGACCGAGGCGGGAAAGAGCTTCATCCCGGAGGACGGCGTCGTGCGGCTCTGCTGTTTCAGCGAGATCGCCGGGGCCGCCGGATCGGACACGGTCTTTCACGTGTGGCGCTGGGGTGACCGTGAGATGGCCCGCGTCGCCCTCGAGGTCAGGAGCGCGCGATGGAGGACCTGGAGCACGAAGCGCATCCTGGACGAGTGGCGCGGCGAGTGGCACGTCGATGTCACCGATAGTGACGGAGTCGTCCTCACCAGGCTCGATTTCGCCGTCGAGTAGCTTGACCTCACCCTTGAGAGCCCTCCCGATTCCTCAGAAGAATCCCACAAGCAGCTTGACACGCCCGACATTCGAACTATATAATATTAGCACGTTTGAATAAAGCCACCTTGGAGGTCGTTGGGGGCCAGTGATGGACGATGCGGGTCACACCACAGAGAGCGCCCGGACGGGGGAGACCCAGTCCGAGGCGTGCGAGAAGGCAGCGGAACTTCTGCGCGCCCTCTCGCATCCCGTCCGGCTCAGGATCATCAAACTCCTGGGTGGGGGAGAGCTCTGCGTGAAGAGCCTCGAGGAGATGCTCGAGATCTCACAGTCGTCCGTTTCTCAGCACCTGATGCGTCTGAGGTACGCCGGACTGATCGAGTCCGAGCGCAGAGGGCATCTCGTCTGCTACCGACTGGTCAAGGGCGGTGCGGCGAAGGTAGTGGAAGCGGCAATGGACGAATCACGACAGAAGAGCTCAGGAGAGAAAGGTAGCTGACATGAGCGAGACAATGGTCGGAACCGATGGGAACTTCGAAGTCGAGGTCCTCGAGTCTGACAAGCTGGTGGTCGTTGATTTCTGGGCGCCCTGGTGTGGACCGTGCCGTCTGGTCGGTCCGATCCTCGAGGAGATCGCGGTCGATAACGACAGTAAGTTGAAGGTGGTCAAGGTGAATGTCGACGAGAATCCCGCGCTTGCGCAGCGCTACGGGATCCGCGGCATTCCGACCATGATGTTCTTCAAGGGTGGTGAAGCGGTCGACATGACGGTCGGCGCCGCCATGAAGGATCGCATTCAGGAGAAAATCGACGCTCTGCTGTAGTCGGACACGGAGGTAGTGAGCATGACGAAGACTTTGAAGGTCGCGGTTCTCCTGGCGTCGGTGGCGGTTCTCTCTGTCGGGTTCGCCGGATGCGGCGGATCGGAAGAGGAGGCGCCGTCGGCCGCCACGGCGACCGACGAGAGGGCCGAAGCCGTGCGCGTCCAGCAGGCGTCCGGGGTGGGCATCGAGCCCGGACAGACTCCGCCCGCGTTCGTGCTTCCGGATCTTTCCGGCAACGATGTTTCCCTCGACGACTTCGAGGGCAAGGTCGTCATTCTCGACCTGTGGGCGACCTGGTGTCCGCCGTGCAGGAAGGAGATACCGTTCCTGGTCTCGCTCTACGAGGAGTACAAGGACCAGGGACTCGTTGTCATCGGCGTAGGTCTCGATCAGGGCGGCGCCTCGGTCATGGCCCCGTTCGTCGAGGCCAACAACGTCACCTACACGATTCTCGTCGGCAACCAGACGATGAGCCGCGACTACAAGGTGAGGAGCATTCCCATGACCCTCACCATAGACAGGGACGGCCGCGTGGCCGCCAAGGACGTGGGCTTCGCGCCGTCGATGGAAGGGGAGATGCGCGCCCGCGTCGAGGAGCTCCTGGCGCGTCCCGCGACAGAGGCGTAGGACTTACCGCACATCCTTGAGGATAGCACCGGGGGACGAAACGTGAAGTTGAGCGAACTGGCAATGCCCGCCGTCTTCGTTGGACTCTGGCTCCTGCTGCAGCTGGTCGTGCTGCCCAGGCTCGGAGTGTCGACGTGACTCAAGTCATCCTGCGGGCCCGACGAGCAACGGGTCGAGGAGTCGTCGGGTCACGACGACGGTAGCGAACGGTAATGGAGCATCCCCTCATCGTTGTCAGGAAGTCGAAGTTCGTGCTCGAACTCACAACGCCGGCCGGGACGCGCGTTTTCCCGGTGGGCATAGGTTCGAACCCGGACGGCGGGGACAAGATGAGGGAAGGCGATTGCAGAACCCCCGAGGGCGAGTTCCGAGTCGTGTCGATCGAGGACTCGAGCGAATGGGAGCACGAGGGAGAGCGGGCCTACGGTCCGCTCTTCCTGCGTCTCGACTGCCCGTCCTGGGAGGGGATCGGCATACACGGTACGAACGAGCCGGAGCTCGTCGGCACGAGATCGAGCAGGGGTTGCATCCGCATGAGGAACGACGATCTCCTGACGGTGGCCGGCGAGGTGACCGTTGGCACCCGGGTCAGGATAGTCCGGTGAGCGGTCGGCCCGGGAGACTGGAGGCGGTCCCCGAGGAGGGGAATTCTGTTGACACACCGGAGGCGCAAGAGTAGATTCACCTTGCCTCAGGCGGGCGTTTCTCCTGCCGGCATCTCTTCACAGATTCTCGGGGGCAACTCATGCGACCCGGTAAGTTCGTGGCCGTCGCTGGAAACATTGGCGTGGGCAAGACACACCTCACCACGCTTCTCGCGAACCACCTGGGGTGGCGCGCGTACTACGAGCCCGTCATCGACAATCCTTACCTCGACGACTTCTACGGGAGCATGGAGCGCTGGTCGTTCCACCTTCAGGTCTTCTTCCTCTCGAAGCGCTTCGAGATCCACAGGGAGATGATAAGTTCGGACGAGCCGTGCATTCAGGACAGGACGATATATGAGGACAAAGAGATATTCGCTCACACGCTCCACCAGCAGGGGTTCATGTCGGACCGGGACTACGAGAACTACACCGCCCTGTTCGACGCGATGACAAGCTTCCTGCGCACTCCGGATCTCGTCGTGTATCTCCGCGCCGGCGTCGACACGCTGCAGGAGCGCATCAGGTGCCGCGGGCGCGACTGCGAGAGGGAGATATCGGGCGAGTACCTCAAGGCGCTGAACCTGGCGTACGAGGGCTGGTCCGCTCGGGCAGCCCGTATCACCGAAGTGCTGACCGTAGACACGGAGGGCCTCGACCTGGTGCAGGACGAGGAGGCCGTGGAACGCGTCCTCACGAAGGTTGTGGGGCGCCTCGGCCTGACCGCCCGGGAGGACCAGCCGGTCGGAGTCGGCCTGGAGCTCGCGAGCATGTAGCGTCCACCGCGGGGCCGGCGTTCCCACGAAGCGCCCACCGGAGCCTCGTTTATCCCCAATCGCACGTGAGCCGAATGAGAGCAGCATCCGAGCGTCAAAGCTTGGGGCGGCTGCGTTTCTGTGCCCGGAGCAGTGCGAGGGTGCGCTCCGGGTGATTTCTTGACCTATAGTCTGTATGATGGTATAATGAGGCAGGAATGAGAATGGGGGTTCCATGACTCACAGGAGACTGGCGGGGCCGGCTCTGTTGCTGGCCGCGCTCCTCGTGTTGACGGGGACAAGCGTATCTGTGGGCGCCGACAAGAGAGCGCCCGAGTTCACCCTTCCGAATCTCGATGGCGATGACGTCACGTTATCTGAACTGCTCGAGGACGGACCGGTGATCGTGGACTTCTGGGCAACGTGGTGCAAGCCGTGCATCAAGGCGTTCCCGGATCTGCAGGAGATCTTTGACAACTACAGAAACTGCGGGCTCAAGGTCCTGGCCATCTCGATCGACGGACCGAAGTCGATGTCGCGCGTCGGTTCCCTCATCAAGTCGAAAGGGAACACGTTCGAGGTGCTTCTCGACCCGGGCCAGAAGGTGGCAAGGAAGTTCCACGTGACGTCCGTTCCCAGGACCGTGCTGGTGAACACGGACGGGACCATCGCCTATGCGGTGACGGGCTACCGCCCGAAGAACCACGAGGAACTGGAAGCCGCCGTGGCCGCGCTCCTTCCGGACGACTGCCCGGAGGACGAGGTGAGTGAGGAGAAGGCCGTTGAGTAGACAGGGCTGGACGCATGCGCTCCTTTCCGTCGCGCTCCTGGCTCTCGTGTCGGCCTCGGTCTCGGCTGAGACCGACGTCTACGCGAGCGGCGTGGTGCAGTGGGAGTACCTCTACAACATGAACGACGACATCGAATCGTCCGTGTCGGACGCGAGAGTCGACCTCGACATCGGCGTGGGGCCGCTCACGCTGGGAGTCGTATACAGGGCGTATCAGCTGACCGATCCCGCGTACAATCCCGCGGGCAAGGACATCCCGGCGGCCGAGGTCAAGCACAGGTATATCGCCCTCGAGCACGAGGACATCAGCCTGCGAGCGGGGCACTTCTTCGCGACCTTCGGTCGCGGGCTCACCCTGCGCAGCTACGAGAACGCGGATCTGGAGCACGACACCGTGCTTGATGGCATCCTCGCCGAATACGACACCGGCGTTCTCGGACTGACGGCCCTGGCGGGCACGATGAAAGAGGATGAATCCGGAACGCGCTACTACACGCACGTTGTCAGAGGCGCCCGAGCCGCGATGCCCGTGGGCGAGTGGCTCGAGATAGCGGGGAGCATCGTTGAACGGTCCAGAACCCTCGAGGACGAGGACGCAACGGTTCATCCCGACTACGCCAGGTTCGAGGACGGCGTGCGCGGGGCGGAGGTGTCCGGCTGGATCGGTCCATTGACGTTCGGGGGCGAGTACGCCGAGAGGAGCGGGGAGAATCCCGAGACGGGCGATCCCGCCGAAGACGTGCAGGGGCACGCGACTTACGCCTCCGGAACGGTCGATTTCGGATGGGCCACGCTCTTCGGCGAGTTCAAGGAATTCGATGACTTCGCCCACAGCCTGGTCAATCCGCCAACGTGCGTGCGCGAGCATCTCTGGACTCTGATGAACCGCGCGACCTACGAGGTGAATCTCAATGACGAGCGCGGCTTCCTCGTGGAGGGAAGCTCGACTCTGGGTGACGCGTTCTTCGTGACGGGCGGGGCGTCGGAGGCGAGGAGCCACAATCGGGATCTCCGCCACTGGGAGATGTTCGGCCACGCGACGTACGACGTCGGTTCCGATGTGACGCTCGGCGCGGCCGCGTCACGATCGAGGGAGTACCTGTTCGGGGCGGATGGCGGCACCGGGAAGTTCACCGAGCACACGACGGGAGTAGCAGAGGTCGATTTCACCGTTGCGGGTGACCAGACGGTCGAGCTGACCCTCGAGATGCAGCGGACCGAGGCCCCGGCCTTCGACGATGTCCAGAAGGACTACGTGGCATCGTTCGCGTGGTATCCGGGACTCGATCTCACGATCTCGGGTGTCTACGAGAAGACGACCGCCGATTGGGAGGAGCGGGAGACCTGGACGATGCTCTCTGTTCGGAAGTCGTTTGCCAACGACCTCGAGGCGGAGTTCGGCGGCGGCACCGAGCGCGGGGGCAAGAAGTGCGCGGGCGGCATCTGTCGCTACGAGCCTGAGTTCGAGGGCGTCAGATTCAGACTGACGAAGTTCTTCTAGGAGGAGTGGGTGCTGAGACGTGAGCATACGACGGTTTCGAGGGTCTGGTGTGAGGTCGCCATCGTCGCCCTCGTCGCGTTCGCGATAGCAGGTGGATGCGACTGGTTCAACGGCCCGTCGCAGATCAACCTCCCCCCTGAGACGACGATAACCGCGTGTCCGTCCCCCTCGCTGGTCCCGCCCGGCGATGATGTCACCATCGAATGGGAGGGCAGCGACCCGGACGGCCAGGTCGTCGAGTACCAGTGGACGTTCGACGACACGCTGGGGGGAACGACGACGGAGACGTCGATGCTGATAGAGGGAGTGGAGGAGGGGACGCACACGTTCGCCGTCGCGTCGGTCGATAACGACGGGGAGGTCGACGCGTCACCCGCGGAGTGCACATTCACCGCGTCGCTCGGAGACTACGTGGAGCGCGTCGTGCTCTGCGAGCTCGTGACGACGGAGAACTGCCCGAACTGCTGGATCGCGGACTACGCCCTGGTTCGAAGCCTCCATGAGTTCGGACGTGAGAACCTCTCGGTCGTGTCCTATCACTACGACCCGCCGCCCGACCCCCTCAACACCCCGGAGGTCTCGGACAGGTGCGACTGGTACTACAACTTCTTCACCATCGCGACCCTCTTTCCGGTCACGATCTTCGACGGACTGACTGCAGACGGTGGCGCCGCGGACACGACAAGCACGATAATCGCATACAGGATGCATATCGAGGCGCGCCAGGCCGTCGGATCGCCCGTGAGCATCGAGCTGGACGGAGAGATTGACGGCGGCCGGGGAAGCGTGACCGCAACCGTGACGGTCCACCACCAGCTCACCGGAGGTCCTCACACGCTGCGGATGATGGTCGTAGAGGACGGGATAGACGACGGCGCGCACATCGTCAACTTCGTCGTGAGAGACATCCTGGAAGAAGAGCCGCTGGCCGTCAGCGCGCCTGGCGATTTCATCTCGGTCACGCGCGACTTCACGCTCGGCGAATGGAATACGCAGAATCTGGATATCGTGGCACTGGTGCAGGACGACGCAACCGCGGAGGTACTCCAGTCTGGACGGTTGTTGACTGAGTGATCAGGACGATGGTTGAACGAACGATAGTTGGTTGGACAGTTACTGGGCCGGAACACTGCCTCCACCGGCGAGAGGCGGCAGGATCCTGCAACAAACCGAGCGGTGTGACCGCAAAGGGAGAACAGCATGCTGAAGCGTTCGGCGATCCTGGGACTGGTGGTTGTGGTCCTGTGTATCGGTGCTCTTCCGGCAGTGTCCGCGCAGCGGACTGTGCTGGCGGAGCTTTTCGGGGCAACGTCATGAGGCTACTGCCCTAACGCCCGTGCGGCGTTGCAGGAGCTTCAGGAGGAGTACGGCGAGGATCAGCTAGTCTGCCTCTACTACCACGTGAATGATATATACATGACGCCCGAGACCTCGGCTCGCGCCAGCTATTACGGCGTGAGCGGCATTCCGGAGGTCGACTTCGACGCCACCGAGAAGGTCATCGGCGCCGGCTCGAGCGTCATCTACACGTATGAGCCCATAGTGGTGAGCAGGCTGGCGGCGGACACGCCCGTGACCATGACCACCACGGGCGTCATCAACGACCCGACGGCCGCGCGTGCGGACTCCAGCTGGGTCACGGTGACGTTCAGGGCCGTCGACACGGTCCCGTACGGGACGCTCCGGGCGCAGTTCGTAGTCTACGAGGATATCGGCGCGAGCTACCCGTGGACGGTGCGCGATATGCTGCGGACGGAGAGCATCTCGACGCTGACGGCGCCCGGCGACTCGGTCGTCATCACGAGGAAGTTCGTCGTCGATCCGGCGTGGAACTTCACCGAGCTTCACATGGCGGTGTTCCTCGAGGACACTTCACCGAAGCTCGTCATAAACTCGCAGCTGATGCCCGACCCGTTCGACAATCGGTTCGTGCAGACCGACGTGAGAGCGCGCGAGATCGACTACATGGGCGAGGCCGTCTATCACACCGTGCTCGAGAACACGGGTGTCATGAGCGACACCATCACGGTCGACATCGCGCACGAGATTCTGCCCGAGGGCCTTGACCCATACGACTGGGTCGGGTTCTACTGCGACTCCGACGGCGCGTGCCACTTCGGCCCGTGGGACTACGTCCTCGAGCCCGCCGAGAAGGAGACGTTCGCCGTCCACGGCATGGACAACCTCGGCACCGTGCAGGGCATGGCCCTGACGACGCTGACCGCGACCAGCCAGGGGGACGCGACATCGTTCGCGACCGAGTCGTTCGCGACGTTCGTCGACCTGCCTTCGATCCTTCTGGTCGATGACGACGGCGGCGCGTCGCACGAGACCTATCTGGAGACGGCGCTCGGCGACAACGGCTACACGGCGAGGGTGTGGGACACGGACGTCAAGGGCAGGACCGACCTCACGGAGCTGTCATCGTACTGGACCGTGCTATGGACGACCGCGAATGCGGACGGCAGCGGTATCGATGTCGATGACGAGAACAACATGATGGCGTACCTGGACGGCGGCGGGAACCTGATGCTCGCGAGCATGGAGTACCTGTCGAGCCGAATCGAAACGAGCGCGTTCATCCCGGACTATCTGCACCTCGACTCGGGGGCCAACAACAACGGCGGTTTCGTCATGACCGGTGTCGGTGGCGACGCGATCTCGGACGGGATGTCTCTGATGCTGCTCGGCGGGCCGTTCCCGCCCACGAACAGCGACGGGATAACCATCAGCTCGCCCGCGGAGGTCATGTTCACGTCTCCTCCGGGCAATAAGGGGCTAAGCGTCGCGGAGGACGGCCACAAGGTCGTCTTCATGACCTTCCCGTTCGAGGATGTGAAGGTCGCGGAGGCCGATCCCAACAACCAGAGGACGCTGCTCTCGCGGATCCTGAGCTGGTTCGACCTGCCTTCCGGCGTTGAGGACGGCGATATCCACCGTCTCGCGCTCGGACAGAATTTCCCGAACCCGTTCAATCCGGTGACGAAGGTGGCGTTCACGGTGCCCGAGGGCGCCGGGAGAGTGACGCTGACCGTTCACAACGTGAGCGGCCAGGTTGTGCGCACGCTCGTCGACGAGGAGCTGCCCGCGGGTCCCGCCCTTGCGGTGTGGGACGGCGTGGACGACTCCGGGCGGAATCTGGCGTCGGGTATCTACTTCGCCAGGCTTGCCGCCAACAAGGAGAGCGCATTCAGGAAGATGACGTTGCTCAAGTAGCAGCTTTGAGAGGCGCGCCCGGCCGGCTTCGCCGGGCGCGCTCCCCACGGAGTCCGCTTGCGCCGGGGGCTTTGAGGTGGAGCACATCACGAGGAGGAGCAACATGCTGAGGCGTTCGGCGATAGTAATCGGACTTGCTGTTGCGGTGCTCGCCGCGGGCACGGCGCCCGCGGT
>JAUWLR010000262.1 GCA_030613615.1 Candidatus Eiseniibacteriota bacterium | reverse complement strand
GCAATAGGGCTCAGATCAGACGCGATGGAGAATCCTAGCCACCACAGGATGGGGCCCCATGAGTCAAACCGAGCGCCGGGGAATGTCCACGCGGCGATTCCCGCACCGGCAATGACAATGGCTGCGTAGTAGAGCCTGAATGCCACCGACGTGCCGTGGAAAGGACCTCGGGCAGGAACATCGCTCAAGGGAAGTACCCCACTAGGTCGAGGCCGACATCGGAATCGCAGCTACTACATCCAACCAGACTTACCACTCAGAAGAATCTCGATGAGCCTACCGATAAGGAACAAAATTCCACCTCCTCGCGTATGATGCTACCCCTGACCGGGTGTCGTCCGCTGACTCTCGGGCCCATACAAGCCAAGGGCAAAAGGGGACGCGCTTCGCTATGAGGTGTTCTCTCGCTCCGCTCCCTATCTACTGGTTGGTTGTGTCTGTCTCCGATGCCGGCCCGATTTCGTATTCAGTAGGTTCCTTGAGCTCAAGGCGCCTCAGGAACCTGTTAACTGCGTCCAGTGTCGCGAGCGCCACCGCCCTGGGAACGTCCCCGCTGCTCGGGCACGCCCCGACGAGCACCCGCTCGCCGCGTTCGTACACGTGCGTGACGACCACTACCACGATGGGCTTGCCGCCGACGGTCATCTGCTCGACCGCGGTCACGGTGAAGAGACGACCGCCGTTCTCGAAGTACCTCTGCACGGCCTCCATCGTCGCCTCGGCGACTATCCTGAGCACGGAGTCGGTCGAATCGGCGCCCGTCGCCTCCGCTACCGTGCCCACTCCGTCGCGCGAGAGCTCCACTCTCGCCTGCGCGACCAGATTCGACTGCGCCAGGCTCACGCCCACGAACTCTATGCGCTTGTCCTCCGGCGTCAGGTGGAGACCGGCCGGCGCTTCGACACGCTTCGCCGGCTTGGCTTCGGCCCGGCTCGTCGGCCCGGCTTCCGCAGTCTCCTCCCCCTCTACCTGCGCGACGCTGATCTTCCTGTGGTCGATGGACAGCCCGATCTTCGCGACGAGTATCGACTCGACGTCCCGGGCGACCATCTTCGCGCTCCGCGCGGTATCGGCGACGACGTGAATCTCAAGTATCCCACCCGCGTCGTTGGTGACGATGCGCGCAGACCGCACGTCTTTGAGGCCGGTCAGCGCCCGCTCGACGTCCTCGAGCGGGAAGACCTGGTCCCTTCCCTTGAGTAGAATAGCAATCGCCTCCGGTTGTCGTGTCTCAGGTGTGATTGCTCCCGCGCCAACTCCATACGATATCAAGTCTATCATAAACAACAGCTCATAGCGAGAGTGTCAAGGGGAATCGCCGTGCCAGGGGAAGGCGGGGCGCTACATCCTGTCCGGCGCGCTGATGCCGAGCAGCGTAAGACCGTTCCCAAGGACGATGCGGGTCGCCTGCGAGAGGAACAGCCGGGCGGCGGTCGTCACCGAGTCGTCCGTCACGATGCGGTTGTCGTGGTAGTACGAGTGGAACCTCGCCGACACGTCGCGGAGGTAGGTGGTCAGTCTGTGGGGCTCCCGCGCGAGCGCGGCGCTCGCCACAAGCTGGGGGAACTCGGCGAGCAAGAGCACCAGCGGCTTCGCGTCGCCGGAGCTTACGTCGTTCAGGTCGACATCGTCGGGGGAAGGTACCGCCTGCTCCTTCTCCTCCGCGAACCGGACGAGGCTCGCCACGCGCGCGTGCGCGTACTGTACGTAGAAGACCGGGTTCTCATCCGTCTGCTGCCTCGCGAGGTCGAGATCGAAGTCGAGGTGGCTCGCCTGCTTCCGCATCAGGAAGAAGAACTTGGCCACGTCGACGCCGACATCGTCCACCAGGTCCTTGAGCGAGACTATCTTCCCCGCCCGTTTGGACATCTTGACGACCTCGCCGCCCTCGAGCAGGTTGACCTGCTGGACTATCTGGATCTCCAGACGCTCCTTCGGGAACCCGAGGATCTCGAGCCCCGCGTGCGTCTCCGCGACGTGGGCGTGGTGGTCCGGCCCCCAGAGGTCGATGACGGGGTCGAACCCCCGCCCGAACTTGTTCACGTGGTACGCGAGGTCCGGCAG
>JAUWLR010000021.1 GCA_030613615.1 Candidatus Eiseniibacteriota bacterium | reverse complement strand
CCGGCGAACGCTTCGCGCCAGAGCACACTCGTTCTCGGGAGCCACCTGTACAGCATCGTCAGCATCATCAGTATGAAGAGCGAGAGGGCCGGCGCCGGTGGGATGGGAATCACGTCCAAAGCCCACGCCGCACCACGCTGCGCAACCTCCCAGTCACCCGGCAGGCTGACCAGTGCCTTCGCCACCAGGTAGAGAAACAGGAACGCGACGAGACAAACAACGATGAGCAGCGCAAGCAGGCGCTCGCCGAACAGGTTCCGCGGTCGCGCCATGGGCCACGCGCGATTGAGATTCCGCACCAGCGTCGAGAACGCGCTTGTCGACGCCCAGACCAGCCCTATGGCGCTGAGGCCACCGACTGCTCCGCGGGCCCGCACCACCGCCAGAACGTTCTGCTGGATCAACTCCCGGGAGACCGGCATGAAGCGCAGCACCGCCTCGAGCAGCCGTTCCTGGGCATCAGCGGTCTCGAGAAACCTGCTGCCCACGGCCACCAGGATGAGCAGGAGTGGAAACATGGAAAAAACCGCGTAGAAACCGATGCTCGCAGCGGCCTCGGGGCAGCGCTCATGCCCCAGGCGGTGGAACACCGTCGTGACCACTCGGAAACTCGCCCGCAGAAATCGCATCGGCTCCCCTGTCCGTTTCTCACGTTCCGCTCGCTGGAGCGGCCTCGCCGCCGGGCGCCCTAGTTTCCTGAGGAATCCCCCGACGCCATGTCCTCCAGGCGCCGGACGGACTTGGTTATCTCGTTGAGACGGAATTCAATGGAATTGAGGATCCAGAACTGGAAGTGCTCAACCCTGGCCTGCTTGTGGATCATCCAGATGATCTTCACCGACACCAGCAGTACGCCGAGCTCTATGGAGAAGAGCGGCGGCAGCGGCATGTCGACACCGAGGAAATGACGGAAGATATCGGCGAGGAGCAGGAACGCTATCGCCGCGAGGAAGGTGACGTTGAGAACGCGATCACGCCTGCTCGAGGCGATACCCCCGATCTGGCCCACGAGGGCCCGTATCTTCTCCTTCTCCTCCCGGAACTGCTCCAGCTCCTCCTGAAGAACCGCGGTGTCCGTAGGTGTCATGCCTGACCTCCGTGCTCCAACGTCAGCAGTTCCAGAACCGCTCGAATCGCTCCCGAGACGCCTTGCATATGGGACAGGTCTCCGGCGGCTCCTCTCGCGCACACAGATACCCGCACACTCTGCAGCGCCAGACCGGCACGCTGCCCGCAGCACCCGGAGCGCTGCCCTTCGCTCGCTCTTGGTCCGGAGGCCGTCTCTCCGGGATGGGACCGAGTTCACGCTTGCTGTCCAGCACCTCCTGCGACACGTAGAGCGCGCAGTAGCAGGTCCCCCACTCCGTGAGGTCGGCATCGCGATAGTCACAGGGGCAAACGATGTCCAGGTCCAGGGCGGCATCTCCCGAGCCGAGACGGCACGGACAGCTCCTGTACCCAAACCGCGCCTCGTTCACGAGGAGACCCTCGGCGAGTGCTTCCGTGAACTCGACATCGGTGTTCAGGTGATAACCTGACGCCTTCGCATCGCGGTCCAGCTCGGCTCGAAGGGACTTCACCCTCTCAGCCGGGATTCCCGAGTCATCGCTCAAAGCCCCAGAACCTCCTTGACCTCGTCCGGCCTGTATCCGTTGACCGACCTGACACCGTCTATGACGACGGTCGGAAAGGACACCGCCGGGTTCCACTTGCGCACCTCGCTGACGGCGGCATCCCGGTCCGCGCCGGAGAGCTCATCCACGTAGACGACCTCGAACACAACGCCCTCCCGCTCAAGGAACTCCTTCATCTTCCCGCACCACACGCACGTCGACAGGCCGTACATCACGATGTTCCGACTCGGCGCATCCGACGAGCCGCCGGGCGCGCTGCCTCCCGATACCGCCATCCTCCGCTCCCTTCGCCCCCTGCATGCTACCCGTGCTTGACGGTTCTCCCGAGGATGCGCTCCACGTCGTCGATCTTCCCGGTCAACCTCCCCGTCGCTCCCTCACGGTCGTCTATGGTGATGGAAGTGAATACACGCGGCGCCGCCTTGCGGCCTGCCCGGTGGCATCTCATGATGAGCTCCATCACTTCGTCCTCGCCACCCTCGACCGTTGTCTCCATCGCACCAAGTCGGTAGTCGAGCCCGGATGTATCTATGATATCAACGATCCTGGCGACGTGTTCACTCAGTGCTTCTCCGACGCCGACAGGCAGTACACTGAAAGTCGCGAGCATTGTGACCTCCTTGCCTGGTGTTGCTGAAACTACGTCCGGCGAAAGACCAGGATGCTCCCGGACATGACGCCGGGATCGAACGCCGCCCCCGCAAAGCTCCCCTTGTGCTCGATGAACTCGAACCCCTCGGTCCGATGCGCCCCGATGTACTCCTCGCTCCGCACGGGGAAGAGCGTCGTCTCTCCCTCGAAGACAGCGTTCCCGGCTTCGCGAAGGCGCGTTCGGAAAACCACCTTCTCCTCCGAGATCTCAGGGTAGCTTCTCTCGAACACGAGGTTCGTGCCCTCTACCGGTACGTCCGGGAACTCGTACGATTCCTGAGTGAGCACGAAGTCCCAGTTGACCGTCTGGATTACCCACGCCGCCCCCGGTATCAGGAGTTCGCGCAGCGCCAGCAGGACGTCGGTCAACCGGTGCCGCGCGATGTGCGAGGCAACATTGCCGATGCAGTACGCGGCGCCGAACGGACCCGTCAGGGTGCCGATGTCCTCCGCACCCAGCACGTGGAACTCGGAAGCGGGATACCTCCGCTTCGCGCGCTCGACCATCCACTGGTCGAGGTCGATGCCCACGGCCTCGTACTCCTGAGATGCGAGACGCCCGCAGTAGTCGCCCGTTCCACAACCTATGTCCAGGACGCGCGTGGCGCTCGTTGGAAACCGATCTCGCACGAACGAGTAGACCTCCTCCTCGAACGGGAAGACGCTCTCGTAGTACCCGGCGAACTCTGAATAGAAGGTCATGCGTGCAGCTCCTGTCCCCGGGGCTATTTCCCGGCCTGCGCCTTGCTTATCCTGGCCCACGTGTCCCGCAGCGAAACCGCCCTGTTGAACACCAGCGCGTCCGGCTGCGAGTCCTCCCTGTCGATGCAGAAGTACCCCTGCCTCAGGAACTGATACGTGGTCCCGGGCTGCGCATCACGCAGGCCGGGCTCGACCATGCATCCCGTGAGCACGCTCAACGACACGGGATTCAGCAGCTCCTTGAAGTCCTTCTTGCCGTCGCTGTCGTCGGGCAGCAGCAGGTGGTCGAACACTCGGATCTCCGCCGAGACAGCGTGCCGCGCCGACACCCAGTGCAGCGTTCCCCTGACCTTGCGGCCGTCCGGCGCCTCTCCTCCCCGCGAATCCGGATCGTAGGTGCAGCGGAGTTCCGTCACTTCTCCCGTCGCTTCGTCCTTGACCACGCTCTCACAGGTAACGAGGTACGCGTGCTTGAGCCTGACCTCTCTGCCCGGAGCGAGTCTGAAGAACTTCTTCGGCGGATCCTCCGCGAAGTCGTCGCGCTCGATGTACACGACCTTCGAGAAAGCAACGTCACGTGATCCGGATGACGGGTCCTCGGGGTTGTTGACCGCGGGGAACGTCTCGACCAGGTCGTCCGGGTAGTTGTCGATGACGACCCGCAGGGGTTTGAGCACCGCCATGACGCGCGGCGCGGCCTTGTTGAGGTCCTCTCTCAGACAGTGCTCCAGAAGCGCTACGTCGATGACGCTCTCCGTCTTGGCGACCCCGACGCGTTTGAGGAACTCCCTGATGGAGGCGGGAGTGTAACCGCGCCTCCGGAGGCCCGATAAGGTGGGCATCCTCGGATCGTCCCAGCCGGTGACGTGTCCGCCGTCTACCAGCTGGAGGAGTCTCCGCTTGCTCAGCACTGTGCGGCTGAGATGCAGGCGAGCGAACTCGATCTGCCGCGGGTGGTAGATGCCCAGCTCATCGAGGTACCAGTCATAGAGCGGGCGGTGATCCTCGAACTCGATCGAACAGATCGAGTGCGTGATACCCTCGACCGAGTCGCTCTGCCCGTGCGTCCAGTCATACATCGGGTAGATGCACCACTCGCTCCCTGTGCGGTGGTGCGTGGCGTGCAGGATCCGGTACATCACGGGGTCGCGCAGGTTCATGTTCGGCGACGCCATGTCTATCCTGGCCCGAAGCGTACGCCGCCCGTTGTCGAACTCGCCCGCGCGCATCCGCCCGAACAGATCCAGGTTCTCCTCGACCGTCCTCTCCCGGTAGGGGCTGTTCCTCCCCGGCTCGGTGATGGTGCCGCGGTAGTCCTTGGTCTCATCAGGCGTCAGGTCGCAGACGTACGCCACACCCTTCCTGATGAGCTGCAGCGCGAACTCGTAGAGCTGCTCGAAATAGTCGGACGCGTAGTACAGGCGGTCTCCCCAGTCGTAGCCAAGCCAGCGGATGTCCTCCATTATCGAATCGACATACTCAGCCTCCTCGGCGAGAGGATTGGTGTCGTCGAAACGGAGGTTGCACAACCCGCCGTACTCGGTCGCGATACCGAAGTTGAGATTGAACGCCTTGGCGTGCCCGATGTGCAGGTAGCCGTTGGGCTCAGGCGGAAAACGGGTGTGCACCTTCCCGTCGTTCTTGCCGGCGCGTATGTCCTCTTCGATCGTCGCCCTCACGAAGTCGAGGGAAGTGCCGGTCTCGGAAGCTGCCATCAGCGCTCTCCAAGGTGAGTGAATGAACGCGCGCATGCCCGGACGGTAAGCCCGCCGACTACGCATTCTAACTGCACCGGGGCGTTCCTTCAAGAGGGGCGAGACAGGAGCTCGCCCGGTTGCGCGGTTCTCAGCGCCTACCTGGGTATCATATTCTCGGGCATCTGCACTGTCACGACCTCGCCCTTCGCGCAGACCTCGCCCTCGGCCGAAACTGTCGTCGTCACAATGACCTTCCTGCCCTTGATCTCCTTGACCACTCCCCTGAGTTCAAGCGGCACACCCAGCGGGGTCGGCTTGAGGTAGTCGACGTGGAGCGACGCGGTGACAAAGCGGAACGCAGGCTCCGTGTCCATCTCCCTTCCCTCCGCTCTGTAGGAGGCCGCCGCCGCGGTGCCGGTGCTGTGGCAATCGACGAGCGACGCGATGAGACCGCCGTAGACGTACCCGGGAATGGCAATGTGGTACGGCTCCGGCACGAACGTGCACACGGCCTCGTCGCCGTCCCAGTAGCTCTTGATCTGGTGGCCGTCCTGGTTGAGCCGCCCGCAGCCGAAGCAGTAGCTCACATCCTCCGGGTAGTAGTCCTGAAACGCTTTCTCCGCCACGCTGTTGTCCTTTCGGTCGCATGTGACTCGCTATCTGTAGTCTTCTCTCACAGGGTGGAAGATGTCGATGATACGGCACCGCGTTATCGCCTTCCCGGAGTGCGGGACGTCCGGCGAGATAACGGCGACGGTCCCTGGCCCCGCGGTCCGCACTTCGTCCCCCACCCTCAGCTCGAACTCCCCCTCGATGAAATTCACTATCTGCTCATGCATATGGCTGTGCTCGGGCATCGACGCCCCCGCCTCGATCTCCCAGTAGGCGACCGTCATGCTATCGGAGTGCACGAACCGCACTCTGTACCCGGGAACGGGCTCTTCTTCCCGAATGTCACGGAGCTCGAGAAACGACATGTTGTTCTCCTCGAGCGGCCCGGCACGCGGTCGCGCACCCGGCGCACCGCAACCGCTCCGCTGTGCGGCGCGACCCTACTCGTCCGCCCACTCCCTGAGTTCTCTCTTGATCTTCTCCTCGACCTTCCTGCCGACCTCCTCCCAGTCCCCCTCGCCCCGCTCGGACTCGTCGAGCCACTTCCGGATGCCCTTCCGGACCTTCTCCTCGACCTTGGCGCCGATCTCCTCCCACTCCTTCTCCTTGCGGACGAGCACCTTCGCCTTCCTCTGGTGGTGATGTCTCGCCCCCCCACCGAGGGTCACCATGGCCCCGAGCAGGAAGCCAAGGTCGTAGAGCGCACCGCCGTTGTTCGGCTCGTACATCCTGACGGTATCGGAGAAGAGCCCGATCACGAAGGTGACGATACAGATGAAACCGTGCCACAGGCCGTTCCAGAAGCCGGCGGACGCCGACTCGAACCTTGCCGTGCCGGCCGCGCACCCCGCACAGACCAGCAGCAGGAGCGCCGCCGGAAGCGCCAGCATCCTCAAACGTCGGACCTTCATGTCACTCCTCCTCTGAGTCCGCCCTCCACACCCGGGAGGTCGGGACACCGGGGTTCGTCGTCCCCGTGAAGCAGAAGCTCAGAACACGCCGTCGTCGGACAGGCCGCGTTCCTCCGCTCGCCGCGCCATCCACTCTCTGAAGTTCCCCGGGGGCTCGTCGACCTCACCCTCCGGCCGTCTCTCCATCACCATCGCCTCGACAGGACAGGCCGACACGCAGACTCCGCAGCCGACGCACCGGGCGTAGTCGACCACGCACAGATCACCGTCCTTCGACAGCGTGCCGAACTGGCACCGACTGATGCACGCGCCGCACCCGGTGCAGAGGTCTTCGTCGACGGACACTCTGAAGTCGGAGCGCGCGACCGCTGTCGGAACACCGAACTCGGCGACGCCCCGCATGATGCCGCAACAGCACGTGCAGCAGTTGCAGATGTAGTAGATCTGGTCGCGCTGATTCATGGTCGAGTGCACGAGACCCTCTTCGGCCGCCTGCGAGAGTATCTGCTGAGCCTCGTCCCTGGAGATGGGCCTGGTCGCGTCGCTGTCATCGAAGGCTCCCGCCTGCGGTGATAAGATGAGACAGTTCTCCACTGTGTGGTCGCACCCCTTGCCCACGAGCTTCTGCTGCACCCTGCAGATGCAGTCCCTGACTCCCCAGGACCGCGCCCCGTCCAGAAGCCTGGTCGCCCGCTCGTAGGGGAATATCTCCAGGTCGAGAGGAACGGACTGCTCCACAGGAATGACGCGCTGGACGGCGGTCCCGCCGTCGGCCGGACTGCCGCCGCAGCTGTCCAGCATGTAGCGTTCGACCAGCCCCGCCAGTTCCTCGTCCATGCGAGTGAGCTGGTTCTCGTAGATGCCCACTATGAAGGGTATGAGGGAGTAGGTCGCGCCCGACTCCCCCTTCCTCGCCCCGATGAGGCCCTTTCCGCGCATCTCGCGCAGCCTGGTCTCCGCGGAAGCAGTGCTCGTGCCGGCGTGCTCCGCGATCTGCTGGGGCGTCTCGGGGCTCAGCCGCATCACGCTCGCGAGCGCCGCCTCCTCGGGCGTGAAAAGTCTTGCCAGAAGGTCGAACTCGGCGCCGCTCTCTGTCGACGCGAATCCGTTGGGGATCTCGTTCAGCCGTCGCGCAAGCTCCCTGTAGATCTCATCCACCATCATGTGTCTCCACACGCATCAGGCATCTCCCTCTCGGGTCCGCCGCACCCGGATGCAACAGCCCTCGTGGCGACAAGCACAGGCGTTCCAGTACTGACGCGAACCCGACCTGGCGCTCCCCCGGGTTTCACGCCTCGCGGGCCTTGTGAATCGTCCCGAGTCTCTCTCCATCGAGAGTGACATACTCCGTGTACAGGTTGCATGCCATGCACGAGTGTACCGGCAGAACGCAGACGAGGTCACCAAGCCTCAGACCGGCCGCCCACTGCGCGTCCGCCTCCAGGACACCGTGTTCCTGAAAGACCGACACCACGGGAGCGAAGGGCCCCGCACCTCCTGGCCACGCCCGGCTTGCTTGCCCGAAGATGACTCGACCGTCCTCGCTCTCCATCGACTCCGCTGACAGATGGACGGCGCCTCCGTAGAGCAGCACCCGGCCGCGCTCAGGATATATGCCCACGACCGGGCACGCAACAGCAGCCGCGATGTCGTCCGACGCGCAGGAACCCGTTCCGACCTGCGTCAGGTCGTAGAACACGAAGTTCCCGGGCCTCAGCTCGTCCACACCGGCGAAATCCTCGGCCAGACTGGCGCCGGGCGTGTCCCCTATCGAGACCGCGCATGCCACGGCCCCGCGCGAGACGAGGAGTTCCCGGACCGAGCGCAGCTTCTCCAGCGCCTCGTCGTGCACGCGCCGGACACCCTCCGCCGTCCGTTCCCTGTAGGTCAGACCGTTGTACGAGAGAATCCCCGCGAACTCCAGGCTCGCGGCGCCGAGGATGTCGCCGGCGACCGCCGTGATGCGCGCTCCGTCGTCCCACGCCACGCCGGCTCGTCCGTAGCCGGTGTCGATCTTGAGCCACACGCGCAGAGGTGCTCCCATCCGGCGCCCGACCGCCTGCGCAGCGTCCCGGGAATCCACGAGCACGCCCAGACGCACGCGCTCCGCCAGTGCGGCGATGTCGTCCAACTCCCGGAGATTGACCGGGAACGCGACCGTGATGTCGGTCCAGCCGTCCCCGGCGAAGTAGTGGGCCATGGCCACCGAGGAGACGGTTATGGCCGAGACACCCACGTCTCGAAACCACCGACCGACGCCCAGTGACTGGTGCGTCTTGAAGTGAGGTCGCAGGGCGACACCCGCCGACGAGGCGCGCGCCGCCATTCGTTCGATGTTCCGGACTGCCCGTGCCCTGTCGAGGACAAGTGTCGGGCGCCGGATGTTCAGCTTCTCGAGCGCACGTGGCGCCTCGCTCACCGGTCCTCCTCGCTCAAGGACTTGCTCGCCCACCGCACGCTCGCACGACACACCAGCAGCGCCGCTACGACGAGCTTCCGAAGACAATGACTCCACCGACCACGACGCATGCTGCCAGCAGCGCCCACGGTTGCATCGTGTCCTTGAGCACGAGCACGTGCGCCGAGTTGAGCACCAGAATCACGCCTGAGAGCACACCGAGTCCGAGAACAGCGCCGCCGGCTCTGCGGACCAGCCGATCAGAACTGGACAGCCCCGAACACAGAGATGCGAGCAGCAGCCCTACGAGATAGCTGGCGCCGAACGCCGTCCACGTGCGAAGCAGTCCCGCCTGAAACTGACCCTCGTACGACCCGTACAAGATCGCTGCTCCGCACAGCAGCCCGAACACGATGAGTGCTACACCTACGTACCTTCCGAGGATCAGCATCGCGCCCTCCAATCTCTCAGCGTGAACCTCAGTCCGGACCACACGACCAAGTCCGCGCGACCCGCGGCTTACCACCCGGCTCTGCCGCTGCCCTCGGTCGGGTGCAGGAACTCCTCAAACTCAGACCGCGACACGAGATCGCACGCACTGAACGGCGATCCCTCCGTGCTCGTCACCCAGCGCAGGCTGTTGAGCGTGTCCGCCCTGCCCGGTACCTCTACAGGGGTCGAATCTGCCTCGTAGCGCGCCGTCCACCCCTCGCCCTGAAGCTCCAGCCCGCCGTCCGTGCAGACCCACATCCCCGTCGCCAACGGAGCTGGTTCCGGGCTCATGATGTCCTCACGGTCGCGATCGAGCACGCCCTCGCGCACCGAGAAGGTCCCGTCACGCTCGAGCGCCAGTATTGTCGATGTCTCCCGGTCCTCGACGCTGACATACTCTGTGTCCAGCCCGGCAAGCTCCGCGGGGGATGGCGCAGCGCGCCCGCACCCGCCCAGCACCGCAGCCACGCAGACCCAGGCCCAAAGCGGTCCGCATATGCACGGGCTCCGGGGGACTCGCATCACACCCCTCCATGAGCGTCAGGCTTCATCCGGCGTCAGGCCTCGTCGGGCTCGCCCGGCGTCAGGCCTCGTCGGGCTCGTCCAGCATCAGCTCGAACACCTCAACGTCGAGCAGCTTCCCGAACTTCTCTCCCACTCGGTGCATCAAACCAACCGACGAGAATCCGCTGGCCTCAAGCAGCCTCCGGCTGGCCTCGTTGCCGCGCTCGATGCGCGCTATCAGGACGCCGTGCCCCGCCGCCCGCGCCCATTTCAGGAGTGCCTCGTTGAGCGCCCGTCCGACGCCCCGTCCCCTGTCACCGGAGCGGACGAACAGAGAACCCTCGACGGTGCGCTCGTAGGCGCCGCGCGGCGACCATGGCGTCAGCGACGCCCATCCGAGCAGCTCCCCCTCTTCCTCCGCCACCAGCAGTGGATAGCTGTCAGACAGATGCGACTCGAACCACTCGCGGGCGCGGTCCCCGACACGCGGCTCCGTATCGAACGTGCTGGTGCCCGTGGCCACTTCGTCGTTGTAGATCTCGTTCACACCCTCGATGTCGGAAGACCTCGCCGCTCGTATCTTCACTCGGTCCTTCCAATCGTCGGCGCAGACCTCGCATCGACGCGCCGGGCTACGCGTTCTCTCCACCCAGACCGCCGAACACCTCATCCAGGCGGGTCCGGTCCAAACCGATGACCGCCTCGTCACCCACGACGGTGACCGGAGTACCTCGATAGCCGAGCTCCCGGAAGTCCGCCATCGCCTTGTCGTCCTCCAGGACGTTCCGCTCGGTGAACGCGATGCCCTTCTCATTGAGGTACGCCTTGACGCCGGCGCAGTGCTGACATCCGGTCATTGTGAAGACGACGACCTGCGGACCGGCCATGGGTGCCTCCTCCTGCTTCAAGGGGTATCTGACGACGCGGAGACGGCACCGAGCTGCGGACTACGCGCCATCGCTCGTGTCTCTTCTTCGCTCGCCGACCAGGATGATGTTCCTCAGATGCTCCGTGTTCGCGGCGGCGAGCCACTTCTTGTCGAAGCCCGGGTCCTGTGTGATCTGCGCGACGTGCATCAGCGCGCGCAGGTGGTAGTTGCGCTCGTCGGCCGAGCCCATCAGCACGAACACAGCGTGCACCGGCGGCTTGCCCTCTCCGAAGAGGATGCCCTCTCTCGATCGCGCCAGCAGCATCCGGAACACTCCCTGGCCCTCGACCACGATGTGCGGGATCGCCAGACCGGGCCTGAGCGCGGTCGTGGACTCCCGCTCCCTCTCCACCAGCAGCTCGTACACGCGGTCCTCCGGCATCCCCAGCTGCTCGGACAGCGTCCCGGAGATCGCGCGAAAGAAATCCCACACACTCTCTCGCTCAGGTCTGTCGAGGATCGTGCACTCGTGCGTCAGACTGTCGAATCTGTCCTCTACTATGTCGTCGCGCTCCTTGAGTATCTCCCGAAGCTCGCTCTCGAGCGCCGCGCCCGAGGGCTCCAGATCCCTGTCGGTGATCCGCCGCACGACCTGTATCAACGCGGAATCACGGCGCCTGTGGATTCCCACGTAGCCGACGTACCACAGGAGGCTCCCGCCGAAGAAGGCCCCGGTGAGAGCGAGTGCCACGAAACCCATCTTGAAAACAAGAAAACCGTACAGGAGAATGCCGGCGCCCTGAACCCAGGGATAGAAGGGCGAGCGGAACGTCGGGCGGTAGTGCTGTATCCGGCTCTCGCGCATCATGATGACCGCGAGGTTCACGAGCAGGAACAGGATGATCTTCATGGTCGACGCGACCTTGACCAGAGTGACAAGGTCGAGGAAGACGATCGCGACGATCATGATGGCCCCAGTAGCCAAGATGCCGTAGTGAGGCGTGCCGAACCGCCGGTTCACTCTGCCGAGGAAGCCCGGCAGGAGGCCGTCCTTGCTCATCGCCATCGGCGTGCGCGACGCCGAGAGGATCCCGGCGTTGCCCGTGGTGATGAACGCGACCACGGCGGCGATGGCCAGTATGAGGAGGCCTGGCGTGCCGGCGAATGAGGCCGCCGCGGTCGAGAGCGGCGTGCGAGACCCGGCGAGCACGCTCGCGTCGAGCGTGCCCACGGTCACGAAGATAGCCAGCCCGTAGAACGCCGTGACGACAACAAACGCGAGAATCATACCGAGTGGGATGTTGCGCCCCGGGTTTCTGGCTTCCTCCGCCACGCTCGCGGCTTTGGTCAGACCACCGTAGGAGACGAAGACCAGGCCCGCCGTCGCGAACAGCGCACCGGAGCCCTTCGGCATGAACGGCTCGAAGCGGGCGACCTCCACGGACGGGAAGCCACGAACCACGAAGTAGGCCAGCGCGACAAGAAGCGCGAGCACGAGTCCGGACTGGAGTCTCCCCGCGTGCCTGGTCCCGAACAGGTTGATGGCCATGAACACGAGACACAGAGCTATGGCGAGCAGCTTGATATCCGGCACAGACATGTCAGGGAAGAGCAATACGGCGAACGACCCCATACCGACGAGCGCGAACGCGGTCTTGAGCGTCAGCGACAGCCAGGCGGCCATTCCGCCGATCGTACCGAAGGCGCCGCCCAGACTTCTCTCTATGAAGAAGTAGGAGCCTCCGGCCTTCGGCATGGCCGTGGCCAGTTCGGCCTTACTGAAGAGCGCGGGAATCGCAAGAACGCCGGCGAGGAGATAGGCCAGGACGACAGAGGGCCCCGCCGCGGCAAACGCGATGCCGGGCAGCACGAAGAGCCCGGAGCTTATCATCGCCCCGGACGCGATGCAGAAGATAGCCAAAACCCCGAGTTCCTTGCGGAGCTTCCCCTCTCGCGCAAGCGGATCTAACTCGGCGCCGTCTCGGCGGCCCGTAGCTTGAGAGCCCAGTGTCAGCAAGCGCCCTCCTTGACCTCGTCAGCTGTCCTCGTCAGTCCTCGTCGCCCGTCGCTTCGTCGTCCACGATCTCTGCGTCCTCAACCGCGGTCGCGTCCAGCTTCAGGATGTCCTCGGACTGTGAGTCCGTCAGCTCTTCGACGTCCCTGAGCTTCCGTTCCATGGCCCTGGTCCTGACGCCGGTCTCGTCGACCGTCTTCCGCGCACGGTCGAGGTGTCCTCTGAGCTTGTCGAGCTTCTCGCCGAACTTCCCGAACTCGGTCTTCACGGCGGCGAGGACCTGCCAGACCTCGCTCGACCGCTTCTCGATGGCCAGCGTGCGGAAGCCCATGCGCAGGCTGCTCAGTATCGCGGCGAGCGTCGTCGGACCCGCAACCACGATCCTGTGCGTCCGCATCAGCTCGTCGAGCAGCCCCGGCTGTCGCAGAACCTCGGCGTAGAGGCCCTCCGTCGGCAGGAACATGATGGCGAAGTCCGTCGTGTCCGGTGGGCTCAGGTACTTCTCGCTGATATCCTTCGCAGAGTTCTTGACGGACCTCACGAGACCGGTTGTGGCCACCTTCACTGCGTTCGCGTCACCGAGCTCGGAGGCGTCAACAAGCCTCTGGTAGTCCGCCTGCGGGAACTTCGAATCGATCGGAAGCCACACGCACTTGTCCGAGTCCTCGCCCGGACCGGGGAGCCGGACCGCATACTCCACGTTCTCTGCGGAGTCGGGCTTGGTCCGCACGTTGGTGTCGTACTGACTGACAATGAGGATCTCCTCGAGGATGGCGCCGAGCTGGACCTCCCCCAGGATGCCGCGGGTCTTGACGTTGGAGAGCACTTTCTTCAGGTCACCCACGCCCGCCGCCAAGCTCCGCATCTCTCCCAGCCCGGCCTGGACGGCCTCAAGCCTCTCACTCACCTGTCTGAAGGACTCGCCCAGTCTGCTCTCGAGAGTCTTCTGCAGCTTCTCGTCGACGGTCCTGCGCATCTCCTCGAGCTTGGCCTCGTTGCTCTTCATGAGTTCCTTGAGCTTCTCGTCGACGGTCTCTCTCAACTTGTCCAGCCGGGTCTCGTTCGCGCCGGCGAGTTCCTTGATCTCCCTCGTAACCAGCGCAAGCGCGTCGCCCTGCCCCTTGCCCAGCTCCCCGATCGTCTTGACGACCAGCGCGGCGCTCACCGCCTGAGAGTTGGTCATCTCCTCACGCAGCCTGCCGGCGGTGCCGGCTGACTCTTCACGTGCGGCCCTCAGTTCCTCTCGCACGGCCTGCTCGACATTCGAGCCCGACCCGCCTCCCGACCTGCGCAGAAGGACTGCCAGCAGCACGACCGCAGCGAGCAGGAAAGCGAGACAGAGTATGACCAGAATCTGCATGTGTGGATGTCCTTCCCTCTGCAGGCCGGAGTCGCGCCAATCCCCCCGTTCCCGACCCCCGGAATTCTACTCGATCCTGCGAATCTCTATGAGATTCGTGGTTCCCGGAACGAAGAGCGAGCTGCCCGCCGTCCAGACCACCAGGTCGTCGGCTTCGAGCATTCCCTGTGACTTGAGTATATCGCTACACGCCCTGAAGACGCTCTCGGTGTCGCTGAGAAGCGTATCCTCGCCCTCGGCCATTCTGCCGACGTTCACGGGACAGACGCCGAAGCTCACGAGAAGCTTCTTGCGATTGAGCACGTCGTGGGCGCAGCCGAGGATCGGGACGTCAGGTCGGAAGCGCGCGATCATCCTGACGGTTCTCCCCGACGTCGTCGGAGCGACGATGGCATCGTAGTCGCTCCCGCTTCCGGAGAACGCGCTCGACGCCGCCGACATCTCATCTGTGATTCTCTGCGTCAGGCATCGCTCGAGCTTGTCGGCGTACATCGCCTCGAGCCACTCGTCACCGCGCGCGCGCGCGACGGCGGCGCCCAGCCTCTCCCGCATCCTCGGGATCTCGGCCTCCGAGTCGAACACGAGGTCGTGGCTGCGCCGCTCGGCGAGCCGCCGCCTCTCCACCTCTTCGACCGGGCCGAATCGACGTGTGCCCTCCAGGTGCTCCTCCGCCGCCGCCGCGATCTCGGCCATGGTGGCCACCGCCTGGAAGGGATACCGGCCCGACGCCGTCTCGTCCGACAGCATCACCGCGTCAGTCCCGTCGAGTATGGCGTTGAACACGTCGCTGGCCTCGGCACGAGTCGGCTCCGGCTCATCGACCATGCTGCTCAACATCTGGGTGGCCGTTATCACCGGCTTCCCGCGCAGATTGCACAACCTGATGAGGCGTTTCTGGAAGCCGGGCACGTTGTGCGGCCCGATCTGAAGCGCGAGGTCACCGCGCGCGACCATCGCCCCGTCTGCCACGTCCAGAATGCGTTCGATGTCCTCGGTGGCGTCCTTCGTCTCGATCTTAGCAATGATGTGCGGCGCGAAGTTCCTCGCCTCGCGCAGCAGTCCTTCTTCTCCAAGGTACCCGAACCGTGGTCGCAGGCGCTCCGCAACACGCTCCTCGACGTAGCGCTTCGCCCGCTCGACGTCCTCGGCGCTCCTGACGAACGAGACGGCGATGAACGCGAGGAAGCTGCCGGCACTCGCGCTGTCCCAGGGGTGCTCGTCCCAGTCGATGCCGTGCTCGAGCAGGAAGTCGACGGCCCGCTCATCGTCCTCGTGGAACGTCCTGAGGTCCAGCGACAGGCCCTTGAAGGTGACGCCCTTCCGCTCCCTCAACCACCCGTCCTCCTCGGACACGCAGACGATCGCATCGTCCGTGACGTCAGTCAGCCTGAGCGTCGCCGTGCCGTCTCCGATGGAGACGAGAGGCCGCTCCTCGCTCTTGGCGTATCCGCGGAGACGCTCGGCAATCCCGGGGTCTTCTTCCACCACCGCTTTCCCGTAGGCGCAGATGGTCGGCGCACTGCGATCTCCCGTGAGCCTGAGCTCGACGCGCTCCCCGACGCTCAGCGCGATCCCCTCGCCTACGCCCATCAGTCTCAGCTTGGGTCCGGGGAGGTCTCCCAGCACGGCGAGGTTGCGGAACCGCTGCTGTTGTGCCTTGAGAAGGCTCAGGATCTTCAGTTCCTTACAGTCGGGGTCGGGGGTCCCGTCGTCCGCCGGCTGGTAGAAGGACATGTTGATGCGGAGTACGTCGATCAGGTAGCCGTTGTCACGCTCGAACCACCCCAGGAACCGCGCCCAGTCGTCGGCGCTCCCTCCGAAGTGCTCGGTCTCGACGCCGCCTGGGCCGTACATCTCATGCGTGAGCGCACCAACCGTCGCCACGATCTTGGTCCTCAGTGGCTTTCCGTCTTTCCGCCTGTGCATCTCCCGTCCCTTCTTCCGTCCGCCGAACCGTCTGCCGCCTGCGAAGAGCCGAGCTTCGGCTACGCCCCGCCGGTCGGGTCCCTGCTCGTTACCTCGAACACGCTCCAGTCCCTGCTGAGCCAGAGCCCCAGAACCAGTGCCTCCGGGAAATGTCCGGCGATGAAGCCCACGGCCTCCTCAAGCTGACGTCTCTGCGTGGTCTCGTCCTCCGGGTTCCCCGCGCAGTCGTCGTGCGCGACGACCGCCACTACCTTCGAACCGTGCTTCCTGGACACTGCCACTCGTCTCAGTATCGACTGGCTGACCGTCTCATCGACCGGCTCGGCGAGGCTTCTGACCGGCCCGGCCTCAGTGACCGAGTCCACGTAGAGAACCTCGAACCGATCCTGGAGGTAGCGTATGACGCGAAGCTGAACCCTCCCGTCCATGCAGTTGACTACGGTGCAGAACGACGATCGATGCCCCTTTCCATATCTGTGGTACCGCTGACCGGCCCTGCCGCTGCCAGGTCGCGCCACCCAACCGGAACACAACCGAGCGGGCCGCCGTCAACCGCCGCCTCGCTCGCACGGCTCCACGTGCACGATGGCTTCCGCGACATCGCATCCGCACTCCAGGAGCCGCGCCCGAACCTCGGTCGCTATCTCGTGTCCCTCGACCACGCTGAGCGTCGGGTCGACGTGAACGTGCACGTCCAGCATGATGGAGCCGCCCATCATACGGAGACGCAGCGTGTGAAACTCGACGACGCCGGGGGTACCCGCCACGGCCTGCTCTACTCGTTCGCTCACTGCTCTGGCCGGCGCCACATCGATGAGCTCGGCCACGCTCTCACGAATGATACGCGCCGCCGTCACACCGAGGAACGCCGACAGCACGACCGCCGTGAGCTGGTCCAGGAACGCCCACTCGGCGCCGCCGAACGCGACTCCCGCGAGACCCGCGGCCGCCGCCATCGATGTGAACGCGTCGGTACGATGGTGCCATGCGTTCGCCACCACCGAGCTGTCCCCCGCCTCGCGCCCCACCTTCAGGGTCAGGCGATAGAGCAACTCCTTCGGAGCGATCGAGACCAGCGCGACCCAGAACGGCACCATACCCAGCGTCCCGTCCTGCGGCGTCCTGAACGTCCCGATGGCATTGTAGACTATCCAACCCGCCGTTGCCAGCAACGCCGTCCCGACGAACAGTGTCACCAGAGTCGTGACGCGCCCGTGTCCGTAGTGATGATCCTCGTCGGGCGGCCTCCCGGAAATCCGAAGGCCGACAAGTACGGCGGAGTCGCTGACGAGGTCGGATACGCTGTGCAGCCCGTCTGCCAGCAGAGTCTGGCTCCGAAGCGTCAGACCGACCCACAGTTTGGCCAGCGCGAGCAGTACGTTGACGAAGAGACCCACCCACGTGACCCCGCCGGGTGTCATGGCGCCGCTTCTGACGCCCCCCGCTGGCCGTCGCCTGTGGGAACGGCGTGTCACGCTTCCCTCCTCACGGTTCGAGCAGCCAGCCACAACCTGCACGCCCGCGCACTCAGTTCACGGACATCCGGAAGAGCTGGAACAGCGGACTCCACGACCCGGCCGACAGAACCCAGAGCACGCCGTACTCGTTGGTTGGGCACTCCGGGCCGACCCGACCGCACGCGATTCGCACGAGGGCCAGCCGGTCCGGCCTCGCCCCTCGCGTGGCCACCCAACGCGGCATCGACGCCACAGACCGCGGGAGGTCGTGCACGGCGAGGTCGAGTCGCACAAACGCTCTTCCGACAAGATACGTGGATTCGCGAAACGCCCCTGACGGAAGCACCTGCACCGCACGTTCGCCGCAGGCGAGATCATAGACGTCCGACAGGCCCTCTCCATAGACCAGCAGGGACGGCGCGTCTCTGTCTGCGGGATCGACCTCGCATCCGTCAGGCAGTCCTCCCGCCTGGCAGAGCACCGACCTGGCAAGCCGCGCAAGCTCCTCTTCGACCGTTCCGACGACTGGGACGACCGCGTACTCCGTCCGCCTTTGGAGGACCATGTGCACGGCGCGCTCGACCTGCTCGCGCGACTTCCCGGGAGCCGTACCGACCCACGTCTCGAGCAGCGGCCTGAGTGCCTTCTCGCTACCCATGTGGCTAAGCACCCAGGAAGCGCCCAGGGCCGTCATCCGACTGTCCGATGTCACCTTCGCCACGACGGCGGGGATGGCTCCATCGCCAAGGGAAGCTATCTCCTTGATGAGCGCGTCGCGCACGGAGTGCACGGTGTCCAGTCGGGCGACCTGACGCTCGATCTCCGACGCGCTTACCGCCGCCGGGGAGGACGCCGGCACCGCGAGCACGGACAGAAGCGCCACGACGAGCGCCAGGAGCGGCGCGCGCACGGCCGTTCCGGACACCGTCTCTGTCGTGAGCTCACTGCGCATGGTCAATCCCATCCCGAGATCTCTATGTCCAGGCCCGAGAGAAGTGACATGGCCTCCGGGAGCGAGAAGCGGGCGCCCTTGAGCGTGTTCTCCGCGGGGACGATCCTGTAGTTGCGGGCGCTTTGTAGGTTTGCACCGGTCAGATTCGTGCTGCCGAACTGTGCCCCGGTCAGATCCGTCCCCGAGAAGTCCGACTTCGACAGGTTCGCCTCTCTGAAGTCGACGTCCTTCGCGGTGCACTCGGTGAAACGAACGCCCTTGAGATCCAGCCCGAGGAATGTCGAGTGGTTGATGATGCACTTCTCGAACCGCACGGGCACAAGCAGCCTCGACGTCGGCCAACGTGCTTCGGTCCAGTTGACGCCGATGATCTTCGAGTCCTCGAATCGAGTCGACGAGAACACGCTGTGCGGCAGCTTGACCAGACTGAGGTCGCACTCCACGAAGACACACTCGTCGAACACGCACGCCCGAAGCGCAGACTCGCTGAAGCAGCACCGCACGAAGCTGCACTCCCGGAACTCGGCAGACACCACATCGTTCTGCTCGAGGCGCACCTGTTCGAAGGCCTCCTCGGCGTAGGTGCCCTTCGATTGGATTGGGCGACCGCCCCTCACTGATCTACTCCTCGTCCGACGGTGGCCCCAGACTGCACCGACCGACCGCGCATTTACCACAGACCTCCGCGAGCTCGAGATCGCTCAATCGCCTCGCAACCGCCTGGCATCGATTCCAGCAGAGCTCGCTGTTGAGATCCCCGGCGCCGTTCAGGGCCCCCACGGGACACCTGGTCACGCAGTCCTTGCAAGTGCCGCCGCGTTTGTTCACGCAGAGTTCACGCAGAGATCGGTGACTGGGCTCGAGGACAGCATCGGTCACCAGACTCCCGAACCGGCCGGCACAGCCCGCCTCGGTGATCACCATGTGGTGGAGCCCGAAGCGCCCGAGCCCCGCGATGACCGCGACGCTCTTGTGTGACCAGCCGCTCACCAGCGTCTCGCGGTCGAAGTTGCCGGTGGCCGGCGCAAACGCCGACGCGAATCCCGCGCCGCGGAGTTCCTCATCCAGCCTCTCGCAGAGCCTTCCTATGAGGTCGTTCGTCTCCAGGTAGGCGACCGCCCACTCGCGGGCGACCCGTCCCTTCCTCACCCTGTTCGCCTCCACGACCTCCACCCCGAACGGCAGGAAGAAGGACACCACGGACGCAGCGCCGGGCAGAAGGTCCGCGGGCAGCATGTGTTCGGGGCCGACCTCCCGCTTCAGATCCTCGAAAGCCGGGTCGTCAGCGGCAGCGAACCCGACCAAAGCCGGTCGATATGCAGTGGCAGTGTCGGCGTCGGCGACAACGGAACGCACTGTCCGCGTGATGAGTTCCCGGATCTGCGGCTCACTTCTGCTGCGGCTGCCGCCCTCGTGCGATGTGCCCATGGTGGACTCCTGCTCCGACACCCGTTCGCTCACGGCTGTTGCTCTCCCCGCGCCCCCGGCGCGGCCGGCCCCGCCTGCTCCTCCAGCTCCATTTCACGCAGCAGGTGCCAGCTGCCCTTGCGATCCTGCGTGTCCCTGGGAGCCCGGTCGTAGTATAGGTCGAACACACGACCGTCCCCTGTCCGCACTCGGAAGTAGTAGCGTCCGACGCCGCGCGAGCCTCGCTTCTCCGCCACCGCGACATGCGACTCGCGCATGTTGTGCGCCATCTTGCCGCGCCGCCCGTAGTCCCGCCATTCGCGGCTGCACCCCTCTATGCGATACGTGCGGCCGCGCCACTCGAAACCGCTGGGGCACAGCGGGCGCTTCTCGAATCCTCTCTCCTCTTCGAAGAAGGGCTCGATCCTTTCACTGATGAAGCGTAGTGCCTTGTCTTCCACCGCCACCCCCGGTCTCTAACCGATCCGCCCTCGAAAAGCGACGGGCCGACGCCAGTTCTGTCGCCGACCCGCACCATCACAACCATCCGCCTGCGCAATCGGAGCCTCCCCAGGGGCCGCGGCGTTCCCGTCTCCTCATATCAGCCACTGGCGCCCCGCGGGGTCCGCTCGCGGTGCCCGAGAGCCCGCCGCCCAGGACATTCGTCAGCCACGCTATGCAGGTCCTGCGTACAACGCGCTCGTGAAGCCGCATCCCCCTGCGCCACAGTACGAGCACTGAAAGGAGCAGCAGCCCCTCTACAACGAGACGTTTCGGGATGAGGTCCGCCGCATAGGCGAGCAGATTGCCGATGGCGAGTATGAAGAAGCCGAACGCAAGAACCAGGCACAGCCGTCTCTCGGCACTGAGCGCCAGCAGGCGACTGCCGCTGTAGTGGTCGACAACCGTCACCTGCTCAACCATCAGGCCGCTGTCGGGAAGGTCATCCGTCGGGAGCGTGACCGGCTCCCGTCCGACCGCCTCCAGAGCCCGGCTGTGCTCGTCCAGACACTCTCTCATCAAGCCCTTTTCGAGCTCCGAGTCCCTGCGCCGCAGCACTCGCCCGGCCAGGAACTCACCGAGCTCACCGAGCATCAGCCCGATGAGGTAGGCGGCAAGCAGGCCGATGCCGAAGCGGCAGACCCAGGAGTGCTCCTGCTCGCATATCACGCGAAAGGCGAAGTTGATGCCCCTCGACGGCCCGTGCCTGAGATAGAGAGCTCCCAGCAGGACCGCGGAGCCGGGAACGATGCGGGCCAGGAAGTCGTAGTACACCTGCGGTATCCACCCCGACATGCCCGGGCCTCCTGTCCGGTTGGGGACACCAGAAGCTGTCCATCTCGAAGCTACACCGCCGAAGCTATCATGTCATCAAGTAAACGAGAGGCCTGAATCGGACCCCACTGGGCCTCGCCGCGAGGCCCCACCGCGTTGAGGCGAATCGCTCAGCTCTTGCCGCCTCCGTGACCCCGCCTGCCCCGCTCACGGGCGGTGCTGTCGTCGACATCGTCCTGCCAGCCCGAGCGAACGTCTTCGCGGCTGTCGTACCTGCCGATGTACGGCTTGATGTCCAGAAGCGGAGTGCCATCCAGCACATCAACGTCCTCGACGTGCAGCACGGCTCCCTCTCTTCGCAGCAGTCTGACCAGACTCATCCCCAGGGCATTGGGCCGGCACGGAGCTCGTGTGGCAAACACGCCGCGCTCCGTGTCCTCAAGGTACGGCACCACCGAGAGCCGGGGTTCCTTCGCCCGGTCGAACGCGTAGAGCAGGTAGATGTAGGAGAACCCCTCGATGTCGCGCAGCCCCTCCTCGTACTCCGGCAGGAGTTCGACGCGCCCGGCTACGCCTCTGGCGAAGACAGGCTGGATGGGAGTGTCCTCCTGCTTCGTGTGGGGGCTTCGAATGACCCCGATCGGTTTGTACGTAACGTCCTTCACCGGTATCGCCTCCCGCCCGGTCGGCTCACCGGGGTGCGCGCGCCCAGCCACGTCGATATCTCCTCAAGCACCAGGGCCTTCTCCGGCTCGTTCATTATCTCGTGGAACAACCCATCGTAGATCCTCAGCGACTTGTCGTCCGAACGGGCGCTCGCGTACAGCCGTCTGCTTCCTTCCACCTCGGAGACCTGGTCCTGCCCCCCGTGGACGACCAGCAGCGGCAGCTCGATGCGGTCCATCCGCCCCTGAACGCGGCGGATCGCCCGGATGATCTCTGAAGCGGTCCTCGCCGGTGTGCGGCCGTGGAAGACCAACCCGTCGTCCCGGTAGGCCTGAACGACACGCGCATCGCGCGACAGCGACTCGGTGCGAAACCTGACCGTCGGGAAGTGCGGAAGAACCCGACCCAACACCACGGACACCTTCGCCTTGAGCGGAGAGAAGTCAGACCCCAGCATCACCGATGGGGCGCTCAGCACCAGTCCACACAGCGGCACTGCTCTCTCGATGACGAACAGAGCACTGATCAGCCCGCCCATGCTGTGGCCCATCAGGAAGACCGGGTGATCCGGCCACCTGCGTTCCGCCACGAGCAGAGCCGCCTCCACGTCGGTCAGATACTCCGCGAAGGACCTGACGAAGCAGCGCTTCCCTTCGGAACGGCCGTGACCCCGCAGGTCCAGCGTCTGCACCGCGTACCCATCGTGTGCCAGCCGGCGAGCCGTCGGTTCATACCGCGTGCTGTGCTCCGCGTAGCCGTGAACGAGCACGACCACCGCACCGGGCTCGGTGGGAGCCCAAGACTGCTCGAACAGCGCAAGGCCGTCGCTCGTGCGGACGCGACCCTGCCGATGCTCGACACGGTGCTCGACACGGTGCTCGACCTGTGCCTCGGAGTGCGCCATCTTCCTGATCCGGGTTGGCGGGTAAGCGTCGCGACGACACGGGGCCCAAAGATCCGGCGTGACACCGGCTGTTCCATATCAGCGGTACAGCGACTTGACGCGTCCCCAGGTGGTCGTCCGGACTGGAGTCGGCCCGCAGCCCACGCCCAGTGCACCGATCCCGCCGCAATTCGGGTTGCTCTCAGGCGCGCACGGCGAGTCGCTGTGCAGGGAGTACCACTCTGACGGGTTCGCATGGTAGCAGAACAGAGGATCCTTCCCGATGTTGCCGTCGACGCCGTTCTGTCCTGAGATGCAGCCGGTCCAGTCCCCGTCTTCGTTCCCGAAAACATCGCAGCAGCTGAAGAGCGCGGCGCCGCCGGGCTGAGAGCATACGACGGCTTCTCCCTTGTAGCCGAACGCTATGATGCTGTTCTCCCCGATCAACGTCGAGGTCCCGTCAACGTAGACGCCGCAGCCGGCGACGCCCATGTTGCCCACGAGCGTGCACCTCTCCATCATCAGAGTCGAGGTTCCGAGGCACGCCACCGCACCTCCCGAGTCCCCCGCGTTCTCCAGAATCAGGCATCCGCTCACGACCGGAGCCGAACCGTCGGAGCAGGAGACCGCGCCGCCCATGTCAGACGAATTGCCGAAGAACACGCAGCGTCTGACCGAGGGTGCCGCACCCTCCGAGCAGTAGAGCCCTCCGCCTTCCCCCTCGAGGGCGAGCTCGGATGAGTTTCCCATGAAGACACAATCAGCGATGAGCGGAGAAGCCGCGACGCACGCCACGGCCCCGCCCACACCGGGGCTCTGGTTCCCGGAGAACTCGCAGTTCCTCATGGTCGGCGAGGAGCCCTTGCAGTACACGGCGCCACCGATGTCGTGGAGTCCACCCGTGACGGTGAAGCCGTCCAGGACGGACGTCGAGTCCTCACCGTTCACGAAGAGAAGGCCCCTACCGGCTCTTGAGCAGTCCATGATGGTGAGCCCGGCACCGGACTCGGAGACAAGGATGAGATTGGTCCCTCCGAAGTCGATGTCCCGATTCAAAGGACCCGTGTAGGTCCCGGGCGCCACGAGGACCGTGTCCCCGGCCGACGCGGCGTTGACTCCTTCCTGAATGGTGGGCAGCTCACCCGGCACCCGGATGATGGCCGAACGCCCGGAGGAAGGTGCGAATACCAGACAGAGAGCCACCGCCGCCACGGCGACGCCGGCCTTCACCACCTCTCGAGTACTCACGGTTCCGTTCCTCCCTTCCGGATTGCGATGACGCGCTACTCGTTCGAGGAGGTCACTCCTTCGAACGTCACCTCGCGATAGACCTCATAGCCCGATTTCGTGGCGGGAGCCTTGCGCACGTAGTAGGTCGTGCTGGCTGTCACCACGTGAGGCTCCGTCATGGACTCCAGCTTCGCACTGAGCGTCGCGAGGACGCCCTCGATGCGCCACGTATCGGGATCCTGCCCCTCCACTACGTCGTAGCCGTCCGCGAACGTCAGGCTGGCCGACTCGAGGCGCGGGTCAGTGAACATGCCCCGTGCCGCCTTGAGTGTCGTGCCGCGGTCGATCACCTCAGCTCGGTGGGGCGTCACGGCCACCCAGGCGTAGTCGGATGCCAGGAGCTCCTCGAGCACCTCGATCTCGCGCAGCTCGTACGCCTCCGCGTAGCACGTGAGAACTACTTCCGGTGAGTCGCCGACGCAGGCCGCCGAGGCAACTCCGCCCACCGAGAGAACGACAAGCGCAAGCGCCGCCAGCGAGCGCTGAATCGGCCTGAAAGAACGCACAGACATGCGCACCTCCTTCTGAGGGGACCTCTCACGCGCGGCCTCCACATCCACCGCGGCTCTCGCTGCTTGGACGGCTCGCGCGCGCTGTCATTCACGTTGACGCCATCCGTGGGCGGCCGCGTCGTCAACTACGCTTCGCGGTCTTCGGCCTCAGCGTCGCGTGAGTTGCGACCGCCGAAGAAGTACTTGCCCAACCACACAACGCCGAGCGCCCCCCAGGCCGCGCCGAAAATCGCTCGACCGGCGTAGTCGGTTCGCAGGATCAGCCCCCCGAATGCCACAACCGCTACTGCGAAGCACAGCAGTGCTGCCACCAGGAGTCCCGCGGGTCTGCTCCTGTCACCCTTCATCAACCGTCCTCCCCCGTTCCGTCCTCAGTTGATCCCGGCTGCGCACCACTCTCGTCCCGGCGACGAGGTCTCCGACACGCGTTCTGCTCGGGGTCGCGGCGATGAGAATGGCGCCGACAAGACCCATGGTCGGGAGACCGTCGACGACACGCAGGACGTTGCGAATCAGGGATCTGATCAGGCCCGCGCGTCCACCGTTGACGTCCACGACGCGCAATCGCATCAGTCGCTTGCCGACCGTCGCACCGCCCAGTCCCTCCAGAAGAACGAAGTACAGGAACATCACCACGAGGAACGAGAGGCACAGCGGGTCCGACACGAACCACCCTCGGACCCACTCGTGGTCCGATGTGGACATGACCCACGTGCCCTTGACGATGCGCGTCACAGGGAAGAACATGCACGACATCAGAACGATGTCCGCGACCAGAGCGGTCAATCGGGGCCAGACGCCCGCGTATGTTCTATCAGTTCCGATGTTCCTCACTCCCTGCAGGGCACGCGGCGACTCGACGTGCCAGAACTCGTCGCCGGTCACCCTGACCACACTAGCTACGCGGCGTGTTCGAGACGGTGTAGGTGACCAACCACCTCCTCAGCTCGCGCCACTCATGATACTCCGCCCCTTCTCCTCTGCCGGTCATAGAATCAAGCACGTCGCTTCTGCTCGGGAAGTTCTTCACGACATCAAACACGCGGCCGTCCGGCAACGTCCTGCGACAGATCGCGTTCCCCTCATCGTCCTGCCGGTACGGCGTGAGGTCGGGATGGTCGCTCGGCAACATGTCCAGAAACACGACTCCAGCGCCCCTTTGGAGCCGTCCGTGCAGGGTATCCAGGAAGGCCGGGAGCAGCGACCTGGGCACGTGGGACCACCAGTCCGCGGCGAAGGCTCCAGTGAAACCGCCGCGCACTCCCTCGAGAGTGTACGCGTCCGCGACCTGGAAGCTCACAACTCCCGCCGGATGGTCCTTCGCCTCCGCCCTGCGAAGTGTGCTCTCATTGACGTCCGTAGCAAGCACGCTGGCCGCGCGCCGCGCCAGGACCTCGGTCCAGTTGCCCGTTCCACAGGCCACTTCGAGCACGTCGCGCCCGGACAGGAACTCTTCCACGACGGCGACGATCGGAGCCAGCAGCTCTTCCATCGCGGTGTTGCCGGTGTAGCCCATGTAGCAGTCGTGCCAGGGCGCACGCGCCGCGTAGTACTCGCGCATGCCCCCAACCAGCTTGCGTGCTTCCACCACGATACGCCGCCTCGCTCCGCCGGCCGATCTAGTTGTATGCCTTGCGTGTCTCCTCATCTGCCATCGTCGGCTCGAGGATCGGCGCCCACGATTCCGCTTTCCACGTGCCCAGTGTCGTGTGCAGCTCGAGGTACTTCTCAGGGATGGGATGTGTTCCAACGACCACCTTCACACCGAGGCGAGCCTCAAGAAGAGCCTTGAACGTGCGGATGTTCGGACACGGCGGATACCCGACAACGAGGCCAGTTGCAAGGTGTATCACCTCAGCCCCGTTCGCGACCATCTCATCCCCCGCATACTCGACGTTGCCTCCCGGGCACCCATCGCACGATGTGTACCCGACCAGCTCAACATCCACGTCCTTGTAGATGCTGAATGCGCCTTCCCTGTTCTTCAGTGCCCGGAAGCACTTGCCGCCGGCACAGCGGCGGTACCGGTCACAGATGATGATCCCTATCTTCGTCTTGTCTGGCACGGTCGTCCTCTCAGTCAGCAGTGCGTGTCAGGTCCCGTTCAGCGTCAGGGTCCTGTCGTTCTCTATCGGCCGCAGGCGCCAGCCACGTGCCCGCACGCTACGGACACAGGTCCGCGGAATATCGATCCAGCGATCCACCCCGGTAACATCGGAACGCACGACGCATCTCGCGAAGCCGCCACGTGCCATCAGTCAGGCGATACAGGACCGCTCGATGCCAGTCCCCGCGGACTGAGTCGTCCATAAGGCCATCCCGTGCCACGACAACGACCATCGTGTCAGGTGCTTCTCCTCTGTTCGCCACTTCCGACAGAGCCAGAGAGCGTGTGTCCGCGTCGCCGCCCACGAGATTCAGAGTCACATAGACAGCACTCCGCGGCCAATCGAGGCCGGCGTCCACCGCCTCATCGACCCGCGAGTTCAGCGGCACGACATCTACCTCTCCCCAGGAATCCACCGGCACATCGAGTGGACCGTCCGCCGGGGGCGGCGACGCGGCACACCCCACCACCAGAAGCAGCAGCAACACCGAATACCTCATCCGCATCCCCTCTCGCTGAACCACACGCGAAGTCCGGCGTCGGCCGTGAGGCCGTCTGCCGGAATCGCCATCACCGACGCGGAGCAGAAGAGCTCGCCGCGCTCCTCGGACGTCTATGCCCCGGATTTCGAACCTCTGTGCCCCAGCAACAGCAGCTTCCCCCGCGCCCTTTCCATGCCGGCCCTGAGTTCTATCAGGTAGAGACCGGCCGGCAGCCGCGCGGGCGGCGTCCAGTCCAGGAACTCGCGTCCCCGCCCGATGCGCTGTCGGTCGACGAGACGTCCCCGAATATCGAAAACACAAACGGTCGCCGCCGAGCGAGTCGGCCGGCTCCAGGTGAGACGTGTGCGTCCGGTGGTCGGGTTGGGATGGCTCCGCAACGAACCGTCGGCGGTGGGAGCGCCGGGAACGCCGGTCCCGCCCCCGAGAATAGCGAAGGGCGAAGGCGTTTGCGCGACGGCGAGATCGCCGCCCGCACTGACCCGCACTTCCAGAAAGCACGTGGAGGAGATCTCGCCCGCAACCTGCCACTCGTAGGCCCCGTTGTCGGGGATGCCCAGAGCGACCGGGGTCCAGGGACCGGCCGGGCCACTCGTGGAGAGATAGAGGTCCGCCAGGGCGGGTCCCTCTCCGACAGGGACAGCCGTCGCCCAACGGAGTTTGCGAATGGAGCCCTGCCTCAGGACCTCACCACCGTCGGGGAAGGTCACCCGCGTCGCCAGCAGGTCCGGGCTCACCCAGGGCGAATAGACCCGGAGCTGATTGCGGTAGAAGGGGAAGCCACTCTTCTGGGCGAGAACCACGATGTCCTCGCGGCCGTCGTGGTCGCAGTCACCGTCCACCCGCAGTGCGTTACCGATCCCGGGCGTTGGCATGGACCAGCTCGTGGCGAGGGTCCAGTTGCCCGCGCCGTCGCCCAGGTAGCAGCGGCCGGTCGGCTGGACGTAGGCGACGACGTCGAGGTGGCCGTCGGCGTCGAGATCGCCGAACTGCACCTGCTCGGCGTTGTAGGTGGGCAGGCCAGAGGAGAAGCTCTCCCAGATCTCGCTGTCGGGGGAAAGACGCCAGGCCTTGACGCCCGAGCTGCCATGGTCGATGAGCAGGTCGTCACGTCCGTCGCCGTCGAAATCTCCCACGTCCACGGCGTAGATCGACCCCGTGATCCCGTTCTGGTGGAGAGAGAATCCGAACTCGCCGTCACCCAGATAGACGCTTCCCGTGCTGCGTGTGCCCACGAAGTCAAGGTAGCCGTCGGCGTTGAAGTCCCCCGTCTCCAGGGTGTAGCTCACACTCCCGCCGCCCAAGCCCAGCGCGTGAGACCAGGTGCCGTCGCCGTTGTTGCGGTAGCCGTGGATCCCGTTGCTGCCGCCGAAGGACTGGGAGATCATGTCCAGCAGCCCGTCGCCGTCGAAGTCGGCGAGGTCCGTGGCGAACATCCCCCATTCCTCTCCCGCGGACGGCATGCCGCTGTCCCAGGGAATCCAGAAGGCACCGCTGCCGTCGCCCAGGGCCGCTCCGAGGACACGTTCGCCGAGACCGCCGGAGCCGTAGTCGTGATGCACTCCCCACGCAAGGTCAAGCGAGCCGTCGCGGTTCAGGTCGCCCACACCCACGCCGCCGTAGCCGAAGCTGCCGTACTCGTGGACCTCCCAGCTGCCGGCGCCGTCCCCCAGGTAGCAGAGGATGCCGGTCTCGGTAGAGTTGAAGTTGGGATTGCCGTGGTCTCCCACGGAGAGGATGTCCAGGTGGCCGTCGCCATTGACGTCGCCGAGCTCCAACTCGGTGTGCCCCTCCTCCCAGTCGAGGGCGTCGAGACCGGTCGAGCGCTGGATGAGGGTGAACTGTGCCTGTGTGACGGTGGTGACGCAGAGCAGAGCGAGCAGGGCGAGTGGAGCGATGTGCTTTCTCATGTCACCAGCATAGCACGGACGGAGCCCTCTTGCCACAGACGAGCCCGTCCCTGCGGAGTACCTTGAGGACCCTATATGCTGCGCAGCCGATGACTCCGCTATTCGTCGGCGAAGTCTGTCAGTCGCACGTCGCTGTTCCAGATGTCGACGCGCAGTTTCCAGACACCTTCCGCATCCCTGACCCAGATGTGGACGTTCTTCGTCTTGTGCCACTGCGCCACATCCTCCGGCGCGTGCCACGTGTAGCAGTAGGAGTTCACGGTGTAGGCCAGGCTGTCGCTGACGTCCGCGTGGACGATCTCGCGGTCCCGTATCTTGAAGACGCCGCCCGCAGCCGCCCGGAACCCGGCAGCGACCGCCTCCTTCCCGGGCGTCATGGTCCAGTGGTTCGGCATCATGACGACCTCGTCGTCCAGGAGCGCCGCCCGTGCCTCGATGTCATCGTTCTCGAGGGCGGCGTAGAAGGAGTTGATGACGCTCATGAGGTCAGCAGGAAGCTGCTCCGCCACACCACCGGCGGCTGCAAGCGGAAACGCAGCGCACAGTAGAATGGAAAGCAGCTGTCTCGCGATCACGCCTTTCATGGTGCCTCCCTGTAGTCCGATGCGACGCGACCCGACAGATCGAGCGCCGACCGCGAGTGCAGGGTCGCACACCAGATCGATGCGACCCGGTCACATCGGCCAGTCATCACTTCCCTCCCAGCACCTCGACCAAAGGTATGCCCACAGAACCCGACGGCGGCTTTATCCCAAGACGGGTCGCGATGGTCGCAGCGATGTCGTAGGGCGTGACGGGCCGCGCGATACGCTGCGCAGATATGCCATGCCCGGCGAAGAAGAGCGGCACATAGGTGTCATACGTCCAGGGCGAGCAATGGATGGCGGCGATCTCCGTGGTCGTGTCCATCTCGTAGTAGAAGTACCAGAACTGGTCTGCTATCACGTGGACATGCCCGGATCGCTTGATGTGAAAGTTGTTGAGAATCGTCATGTTCACCGCTGTCGGGGCAAAGGACCCCTTCAGCAGATCAGTCCGGGTCACGGCTCCTGTCATACCGGGGATCTTAATGATCTCTTCCGCTACTGCTGCTTCAATCTCGGCAATGCTGTATTTGGTTTTCCTGATTTCCTCTTCATTCAGATAGACGTAGGGGTGCTCGTAAAGCCGAATCACATCTTCGGGCACTCCCAGCCGGGCCTTAAGGGCATTCTTTATGGTACCCTTGACGATCGTTTCTGAAGTCTGACGGCCCACCTCAAATCCCAGGCTCTGCATGTATTCCGGAGCCTCGCACATTCCGTGATCAGAGGAAACTATAATCAGGGTCTGGTCGAGTCCAACCTGATCGTCTATGAACCGGAACAGATCAGCCAATAAACGATCGACCCGCAGGATGTTGTCTTCAGCCTCAAGACTC
>JAUWLR010000228.1 GCA_030613615.1 Candidatus Eiseniibacteriota bacterium | reverse complement strand
CCGGAAGAACGACAACAGCCACTTCGAGGAATCGTCGCCGTTGAACGCGATGATCGGCTTCTGCCTCAGGAACAAGCCGGTGGTCGCGCTCGTCGTCGTGCTCGTGATCGCGTGGGGTCTCATCGTCGCTCCGTTCGACTGGGATCTCGGGGGCCTTCCACGCGATCCGGTGCCGGTCGATGCGATTCCCGACATCGGTGAGAACCAGCAGATAGTCTTCACCGAGTGGATGGGCCGCTCGCCTCAGGACGTCGAGGACCAGATAACCTATCCCCTGACCGTGTCCCTCCTGGGCATGCCCGGGGTCAAGACGGTCCGCAGTTACTCCTTCTTCGGCTTCTCCTCCATATACGTGATCTTCGACGACGGTGTGGACTTCTACTGGTCGCGAAGCCGCGTCCTCGAGAAGCTCGCCAGTCTGCCTCCCAACACGCTGCCGAACGACGTCCGGCCGATGCTCGGTCCCGACGCGACCGCCCTTGGGCAGGTCTACTGGTACACGCTCGAGGGACGCGACGAGAACGGTAACCCGGCAGGTGGCTGGGACCCGCAGGAGCTCCGCTCGATCCAGGACTGGTACGTCCGGTACGCGCTGATGTCGGCCAAGGGTGTCTCCGAGGTCGCCTCCATAGGTGGGTTCGTTCGTGAGTACCAAATCGACGTCGACCCGTTGGCACTGCACGCGCGCGGCGTGACCCTGGAGCAGCTGGTCAACGCCGTCCGCATGTCGAACATCGACGTCGGCGCGCGCACCATAGAGGTCAACCGCGTGGAGTACGTCGTACGCGGCCTCGGCTTCATTGAGAAGATAGAGGACATCGAGAACATCGTCGTGGCCGCCGCCGAGGGCGTTCCGCTCAGGCTGAGTGAGGTGGCCACTGTGCAGCAGGGCCCGGCCCCGCGCCGCGGCGCTCTGGACAAGGACGGCGCGGAGGCCGTGGGAGGCGTCGTGGTCGTTCGCCACGGCTACAACCCACTCGCCGCGATAAGCAACGTCAAGGAGAAGATACGTGAGCTCGGCCCGGGGCTCCCGAGCAAGGTCCTCGATGACGGTACGGTCTCGCAGGTGACCATCGTCCCGTTCTACGACCGGACGTCACTGATACACGAGACCCTGGGCACGCTCAATACCGCGCTGACGCTCGAGGTCCTCGTTACCATCATCGTCGTCATCGTCATGGTGATGCACTTCGGCGGCGCGATGATGATCTCTGGCGTGCTGCCCCTTGTGGTCCTCATGTGCTTCATCGGCATGAAGATGTTCAAGGTCGACGCCAACATCGTGGCGCTCTCCGGCATCGCCATCGCCGTTGGTACGATCGTCGATATGGGCATCATCCTTACGGAGAACATACTCAGGCACCTCAACCTGGCGGACCCATCCGAGAGCAGGCTCGACGTCGTGCAGCGTGGGGCCTCCGAAGTCAGCGGCGCCGTGCTGACCGCGATACTGACGACCGTCGTCAGCTTCCTTCCCGTGTTCGCGATGACCGGCGCGGAGGGGAAGCTCTTCGGGCCGCTTGCATATACGAAGACCTTCGCACTGCTGTCATCCGTGCTCGTTGCGCTCATCATCCTGCCGCCGCTTGCTCACCTGGTGCTCAGACGCCGCGGGGCGGAGCGCCCAGTAGGCCGCGCCCGCGCCCGCGCGCGGAACGTGGGACACGGGCTGCTCGTGGCCGTCGGCATCGCGCTGGGTTTTGCCACCACGTGGTGGGCAGGCCTCATCGTGGCGCTGCTCGGCGCCCGTTACTTCGTGGCTCCACTCCTCGAGCGACGCGGCCTGCGCCTGCCCGCTCACACGCCGCTCATTCTGGTGGGGCTGCTCGTGGCGGTGACCCTGACCAGGCACTGGATGCCGCTCGGGCTGGGACGTGCGTTCTTCCCCAACGCCGTCATGGTCTTCCTGATGTTGGGTGGGTTGCTCACGTTCTTCAAGCTGTTCGCGCGGTTCTACCCGAACATGCTCGCGTGGTGTCTGGACAACAAGCAGAAGTTCATCGTCGTACCCGTAGTGGTGATCCTTTTGGGGAGTCTCATCTGGTTGGGATTCGACGGCGTGTTCGGCTTCATTCCAGAGGGGCTAGGCAGGTTAGGCGTTTCAGAGAACGGGATACGTTCCAGCGCCGTCTGGTCCGGTCCGGCCCATGCTTTCCCGGGCCTCGGCCGCGAGTTCATGCCTCCGCTCGACGAGGGCTCGTTCCTCTGGATGCCGACGACGATGCCCCACGCATCCATCGGTGAAGCGCTCGACGTCCTGCAGAAACAAGACCGCGCGTTCGGAGCGATACCTGAGGTCGAGAGCGTTGTCGGCAAGATAGGCCGCGTCGACAGCCCGCTCGACCCCGCGCCGATCTCTATGATCGAGACGGTCATCAACTACAAGTCGGAGTATGTCAGCGACGAGCGCGGACGCGTGCTTCTGTTCAGGTACGATCGGAACAGCGGAGAGTATCCCCGCGACGAGTTCAATGAACTGATCCCCGACAGACGCGGGAGACCGTTCCGGCAGTGGCGCCCCGAGATCGAGAGCCCCGACGACATCTGGCAGGAGGTCGTGCGCGCCGGGCGAATCCCCGGCACGACGTCGGCCCCGAAGCTCCAGCCCATCGAGACAAGACTCGTCATGTTGCAGAGCGGGATGCGTGCGCCGATGGGCGTGAAGGTCAAGGGGCCGGATCTTGAGACCATCGAGAGGGTCGGGCTCGAGATCGAGAAGCTCCTGAAGC
>JAUWLR010000068.1 GCA_030613615.1 Candidatus Eiseniibacteriota bacterium | reverse complement strand
ACGTATCCGATCCTGACTTACGCGTTCCGTCACGATTCGGAGATGGGCTACGACTACACGTACGTTCAGGCCGAGAGCATGGGCGTGTTCGTGAACCTGAACCGTGGCTACGACGGTTCGGCGCCGTGGACCGACATCGGTATCTACGGCTTCATCCTGGCTACGTACGACAATCCGCTCAACGCGCGTTTCCGCTTCATCTCGGACGGCGCCTGGTCGGATGCGGACGGTCTGTATCTGTCCGTCGGTGGCGCTTTCATGTGCGACATCGTCCAGGTCTTCGACTACTTCAGCGGCCAGGTGTTCTTCTTTGACAACGCCGACGACCAGGTCCACATGGTCCCCGGTATTCCTGGCTCCGCCGGTGACTGGTGGCACATCATCGACAGGATGTGCCCTGCGTATTCGGATCCGCACAGCTGGTGGTGCGGCGACGACGCGGACACGAGCCTGATTCCGCCGGGTCTCCAGAACGGCCTGTTCACGCCGATCGTTCCGGTGTATGCTGCGTCCTGCACGGCCTACATGGCGGTGCACTTCGCGATCCCGACGGTCGACAACGACTACTGCGAGTTCCTGGGCACGCCTGACGGCGTGGACTACTACCACATCGTGTCGTACTGGGGCGACTTCGGCTCCTGCGACGGCTGGGGTGGCACGGGCCTCAACGTAGGCTTCGACGTGGGCCAGTTCGGCACGCCTCCGCTCTTGAACGCGGGGTTCCTGTGGATCATGAACACCACGGACAACGGTTGCGGCCCGGGTGCCGGCGGTGACGCTGGTATCATGGTCGACGACACCTGGTTCATGGGTGTGCCATACGCGACCCCGGTTGAGGACAGCAGTTGGGGTGAGATCAAGGCCATGTACCGGTAGTCCGAGACGGAGGTACTACACTTCTCCCCTTCGGAAGCCCGTCGGCTCTGCCGGCGGGCTTCCACCTGTACGTGAGCACGGCGCGGGCATGAGGTCTGCGTCGTGCGTGCTTGATGACAGGTGTGTGTTCGGGCGACGCGAGGCTCCGCTGGGGGTCAGCTTGACTGGATGGTCTCGCGCACCATCTTCAGAAGGCCCGGGAGCGAATAGGGCTTCTGGAGGAAGGGGAGGCCCTTGTTCTTGATGGTCTCCCACTGTGAGCGCTGGCTGGTGTGCCCGCTGCTCATCAGCATGCGCAGCCCCGGCGCGCGTTCGAGGAGTTCATCTGCCAGCTGCACGCCGCTCTTGTCCGGGAGTACCACGTCGCTGAAGACCAGGTCGAAACGCCCCTCTTCCTGCTCGAAGATCTTCAGAGCTTCTGCCACGTTCGGGGCCTCGAACACCTCGTATCCGTGATTGCGGAGAACCGTTGTCGCGAGGTCGCGCACGGATTCCTCATCCTCGACGACCAGGATCCGCTCTCCGGGGTTGGCCTGTTGGGCCTGCGCTTCCTGACACGACACGGAGCCGGCCGCGGCTTCGGCGCTCGCGGTCGGAACATAGACCTCGAAGGTGGTCCCCATCTTGGGCGTGCTCAGCGTGTATATCCATCCCCCGTGCTGCTGGATTATCCCGTACACGACGGACAGCCCGAGGCCGGTTCCCTTGCCGGGTCCCTTGGTGCTGAAGAAGGGCTCGAAGATCCGCCCCATGGTGTTCTGGTCCATTCCGCCGCCGGAATCCTCGACGGACATACAGACGAAGTCTCCGGTCCTCGCGTCGGTGTCGTCGAGAACGTGCGCTTCATCGAGCCCGACGCTTCTTGTACGAATCGTCAGGGAGCCGCCCTCCGGCATGGCGTCTCTGGCGTTGACCGCGAGATTCATCAGTACCTGCTGGATGCTTCCCTCATCAGCCATCGCCGGGCGCAGGTCGGGTTCGAGAACCGTGTGGATAGTGATGTCCTCTCCGATCAGCGGCGAGAGCATGTTCACCATACCCAGTATTGTTGCGTTGATGTCCACCGGGTGCAGCTCGACCCTTTGCTCGCGGCCGAACAGGAGCAGCTGCCGCACCAGTGCGGCTCCCCTGTCTGCTGCCGCTCTGATTTTCTCGAGATCCTCGCGGGTGGTGTCCGACCCGCTCACGGACATCAGGGCGAGTTCCGTGAACCCCTGGATTGCGGTCAGGAGATTGTTGAAGTCGTGCGCGACCCCGGAGGCGAGCGTGCCGACGGCCTCCATCTTCTGCGCCTGAACCAGCTGCGCTTCCACGTCCCGCTTCTGCTCCTCTGCGACCATCCTCTCGATGACGGCCGCCAGCATCCCCGCCACCGTTCCGAAGAACAGCTTGTCGTCCTCCTCGTGTATCTCGGCGGGTGTTCTGGAGAAGAGCTGTATTACGGCCAGCAGGTTGCGGCCGGCGCCGAAGACCGGGTAGGCGACGAGGGATCGCATCCCCAGGGCGTCGAGCCTCTGGCGTTGTGACTCGGAGATTGGGTACATCGTGACGTCGGAGGCGAATATGGGATCACCCGTTCGCGCCACGTGGGCGGCGATGCAGTCCTGGTCCTCGTCTATGGACTGCTCTGAGATCAGAGCCTGCTCGTCGTCTCGCAGTCCGACCACCGCGACTGGTTCCAGGACACCCTTCTTGCCGTCGTGAAGCCGCAGTGTCCCGCCGTCGAACTCCAGAACTTCCACGAGACCACCGAGAACGCGAGCGCACAGGTTGGTGATGTCGGTCGATTGTACGGCTGCCTCCGCGATAACGCGGAACGTCCGCCGCTCGCGCTCGCGCGCCGCCTCTGCGCGCTTCCTGTCGGTGACGTCGCGCATGATGCCCTGGTATCCGAGAGTCCGGCCGTCCGTGCCCTTTCTGATCGTTGAGGCAAGGACGCAGTCGATCTCCCTGCCGTCCTTGTGAAGAAGCGTGATCTCGAATCCGCGGACGAAGCCATGTTGCTCGATGGCTTCCTGGAACCTCACGCGCTGCTCCGGGTCCGCGTAGAGGCCGTGGACGTCGCGCTCGAGCAATTCGTCCCTCGTATAGCCGAAGAGCGACACGGCCGACGGGCTGATGTCAACCAGCCTGCCGTCGTGTGATGTCATGTAGATGACGTCTATCGACTCCTCGAACAGGGAGCGGTATCTCTCCTCGCTTTCCTGCAGCGCGCGCTCCACCGTCCCGTGTTCGGACACCGACTGCAGGGCCATCACGACTCCCGTGGCCCTCCCGCCGCTGTTGTGTCTGAGTGCCGCGTGTACCGAGACGTCGCGCGTGGTTCCGTCCGGGCGGATAATCCTGATGTCGTAGGAACGCGTGGTCCCCTCGCGCAGGTCTGTCGTTTTCTCGAGTATGAGGTCGCGGTCTTCCGGCGACACGAATTCGTGGAGACTCCGCCCAAGGAGATTCTTCGCCTTCACCTCGAACGCGTCGGCGGCAGCCCAGTTCGCGAACACGAATCTGTAGTCCGTGTCGAACGAGCATATGGGGGTGGGGAGACATTCCACCATGGCTTGATACTGGCGGTCGCCCGCCTCGAGCGCGGCCTCCGCGTGCCTCTGTGCGGTGATGTCCGTGCCCGCGATCAGCACGCCGTCGCTACGCCCGCGTATGTCGGGGCGCACGATGGCGGAGAGCCAGAGCACCCGGCGGATCGCCCCGCTTCCACTCCTCAATCCCACCTCGATGCTCTCGGAGAGATCTCCTCTGAAGGCCCGCCGGAGACGCTCGAGCGCGTCCGAATCCTTGTCGGGTACGATCAGGTCGAGGAACTGCTTCCCTGCCAGCTCCTCCGGCGCGTGCCCGAGACATGTCGTGATGGCATCGTTTGAGTCCAGTACAATGCCCTTCGAATCGACAACCGCGCAGAGCATTGGGCCATGGTCATAGAGGGCGCTGTACCTGTTCTCCAGGGCAGCCAGGTCCTCGGCAAGCCTGTGTGCGTCGTCTCTGAACTCGGTGAGGCGGTCGACCTTGCGCCTGAGCGATTCCAGCTCCGCGAGCATCTCACCGGAAGGCCAGGGGGTGTCTGCCATGACGTGGTTCCTCTTCATCGGGGCGGTCGTGAGAATGCGGGCAGACGTCGCCGTGCGCGCTCATGACTGGATCGGTCGTACTGGAATGTCACCTCAACCGCGCGGATATCCGTGCGCTCGTAGGGAGATGTTGCATGGGTCGTGCCTGAAAGCGCAGACGGTGCAGATTGTAAAGGTAGGTGGGGTGGGGGTGCTGAGCGTCGGCTCAACGAGCGCTGTTGGAAAGCGAGCACAAGGATGCCGCATGACTCGCCAAATGCAACCTGTGGGCGGTCCTGGGTGGTGTTTCCGGCCCGTGCTGAGAGGCCGCTGTCCGGCGGAAACCGCTTGACTCTGCGATTCACGGGTGATAGCCTGACAGCTTGAGTAACCACCGGATTTGCCACCTGAGACACCTCTGGGCAGATGGAGGAAGAGAATGAGGCTGAGAAGGAAACTTCGCAACCCGTGGGCGGTTGCGCCGATTGTTGCCGTGCTCCTGGCAGTCGTCTGGGCGTCTTGCGCGGGCGCAGTCCCATGTCCGGAGAGGGTGTTTTTCAGGGTCGGTGACAAGTTCGTGGCGATAGGCTGGACCATGGGACAGGACGAGCACGAGATCGATGACTTCGGCGGCTATCGGCTCTGGATGCGAGAAGTATGGCGGAACCCGGACGAGTCCTGGCAGAGCTTCTCCCTGGTCTGTGAGTACGTGCTTGATGAGGACGATCCTGCCGCTGCCGGCTACTGGCCGTTCGCCGAGTACTGGGCGCAGCCGACGCGGTCGGACAGCACCGGCCCCGACACGTTCCAGGTCCTGAACGCTTTTCCCTACGAGTTTGCAGTGACGGCATTCAGCGCCAGCGACCCGCAGGCGATCAACGATGCATGCTTTGACAGCACCAGAACAGATGTCGTCTACCCGCGGGTCGGGACGCGCGGCAATCTCTTGTCCGTCCGGTGCATCCCGAACCCCTACCGCGCCGCGGCCGACTGGGAATATGATGGTCAGAGACGCGTGGTGTTCATCGGGCTTCCTGAGAGGGCGAAGATCAGGATATACACGGTCGCCGCGGATCTCGTGCGGACCCTGATACACAATGACGCCGAGAGTGATATCGAGCCTTGGGATCTGAAGAACGACGCTGGAGTAGAGGTCGCGCCGGGCGTGTATGTGTTCCAGGTCGAGGCTGAAGGACTGGGGAGCAAAGACGGCAAGGTGATGATCATCAAGTGAGGTAGGGGATGTGAGTTGCAACGAGGCTCTCGCTCCGCCTTGCTGAACGCAACGGCCGCTCGATCACGAAACTCCCAGCAGCGGGAATGCAAAGGGGGCTCCGGGATCGAGCGGTCTTTCGACGCCCGGAACCGCCGGCAAGAGGCGCGGGGACAAACGCACCGGAGTCTGGAGGAAGCAGATTGGGAGCGACCATAATCGAGAAGATCGTCGGGACACACGCAGGGCGGGACGTCGCGCCGGGCGACACCGTGGACGTCGTTATCGACGCTCGTGTCGCCAGGGACTTCGGCGGCGCCAATGTGGTGAAGAACATCGAGGAGCACGGGCTGGTCGTGGAGGACGCCCGGAAGACGTACTTCACATTCGACTGCAACCCCGGGGGCTCGGATCAGAAGTACGCGGCGAACCAGCAGCTTTGCCGTGGCTTCGCGCGTGCGCGGGGCATATCGATCTACGACGTCAACGCCGGCATCGGGACACATCTCGCCATCGATGAGGGGTTGGTTGCGCCGGGCGGTACGATCGTCTCGACCGACTCGCACGCGAATATCCTCGGGGCGATCGGCGCATTCGGGCAGGGGATGGGAGACCAGGACATCGCCAGCGCATGGGCGCACGGGCGTGTCTGGTTCAACGTGCCGAAATCCATGCGCATCGAGCTTACCGGCAAGCCTGGTCCTCTGGCGACGCCGAAGGATATCGTGCTTGCGTGCCTCAGGCGCTTCCACGCGAGCGGACTCCTGGGCTACGCCGCGGAGTACTACGGAGACATCGTCGACTCGCTGTCGCTGGACGCGCGCATCACGATTGCGTCCATGGCGACCGAGATGGGCGGGATCATCACCTTCTTCCCTCCGAGTGACGAGGTCATCGAGTACTGCCGGGCCGCGGGGGCGACCTCGTTCACGCCCGCGTTCGCGGATGCGGACGCCCGCTATGACGCCGAAGTCCGCGTGGACATCGACGGGCTCGTGCCACTCATCGCGCGGCCCGGGCACCCGGACGACGTGGGCGAGGTCAGCGAGGTCGCGGGAAGGAAGATCGATTCGGCCTTCATAGGCTGCTGCACGAACGGGCGCTACTCGGACATGGCCGCGGCCGCGGAGGTCCTCAAGGGCCGCAAGGTCGCTCCGGGCGTCGTCCTCAAGATAGTGCCCGCGACCGACACGGTCTGGCAGAGATGTCTGGCAGAGGGGATCATCGGGATCTTCAAGTCCGCCGGGGTCCTCGTGGGCAACGCCGGCTGCGCGGGCTGCGCAGCGGGACAGCTGGGCCAGAACGGGCCGGGTGAGGTGACGGTCAGCACGGGCAACCGCAACTACCCGGGCAAGCAGGGGAAGGGGGAGGTCTACCTCGCGTCGCCGGCGACCGCGGCCGCGTCGGCCGTGGCGGGCCAGATAGCGACGGCGGACAGCATCCCCGACAAGCCGGCGGTCTTCATGCCCGATCCTGAACTGGCGAGCGCGCGTCCCACGGACGCGGCGGCCGGGGGGAGCTCCGAGGGGACCTCGGGCGGGCGCCCGACGGTCGTCAAGGGCAGGGTGTGGATCGTCGACAAGGACAACATCGACACGGATATGATCTTCCACAACCGGCATCTGGCCATCACGGACATCGCCGAGATGGGGCAGCATACGTTCGGCAACCTCCCGGGTTGGGAGAGCTTCCCGAGCGCCGCCGCGCCAGGCGACATCGTGGTGGTCGGCTCGAACTTCGGGTGCGGGAGCTCGCGCCAGCAGGCCGTGGACTGCTTCACGAGCCTCGGCGTCTCGCTTCTCATCGCGACATCGTTCGGCGCCATCTACGAGCGGAACGCGATCAACGCCGGGATGCCGATACTGGCGGCCGACCTGTCGGACGCTGGTGTCAAGAGCGGGGATGAGATCGAGGTGGACCTGACCACCGGCAGGATCACACACCTGGCCACGGGCAAGGTGTTCGAGGGCAGGCCGTTCTCGGACGTTCAGATGGAGATATATCAGAGAGGCGGGCTGCTGGCGGCGGCGTAGGGTCCGTCGATCGGGCCCTGAGTCCCGGGCACGTAGCCGCGGAGTAGTACAATCTGGCTGGCGGGGAACCGCAGGAAAGCCTGTAGAGAAGGAGGGGCGCTGTGAGCACAACCGGTCAGGCGGGCCGAAGAGGAGACAGGGTCCGCTCGGACTGCTGGATCTCTGTCGAGCTCAAGGAGAGCGGCGGCACCAGCGTCGCCGTCGAGAGCCGGGTCCAGTCGATGTACGGCGCGTCGATTAAGAAGTCCGTCGAGCAGGGGCTCGAGGCGCTCGGTGTCGAGCACGCCGTCGTAGAGGTAGTGGACGCGGGTGCGGTTCCATTCCTCATCTGGGCCAGGCTGGAGGCCGCGGTCAAGGCAGCGAATCCAGGGTTAGCGGTGGAGCTTCTGCCTGAGGTGAAAGAGTCCACGCAGTACGGGACGACGCGCGACCGGTTCCGCCGGTCGAGGCTGTATCTCCCCGGCGACCAGGTGAAGCTGATGCTGAACGCAGGGCTCCACCAGCCGGACGGGGTCATCATCGATCTCGAGGACAGCGTCGCGCCGAGCCAGAAGGAGGCGGCACGCTACGTTGTGCGAAACGTCCTCCGCTCGGTCGACTTCCTCGGCGCGGAGCGCATGGTGCGCATCAATCAGATCCCGGCAGGACTGGACGACCTTCCGTTCCTTGTCCCGCACAACGTCCACATCATCCTCATTCCCAAGGCCGAGAGGGCGGACGACGTGAAGGCCGTAGATGCGCGCGTGCAGGAGATTCGGAAGGAGAAGGGTGTTACGAACGAGGTCTTTCTCATGCCCATCGTTGAAAGCGCGCTCGGGTGCTTCAACGCATACGAGATCGCCTCCGCCTCTCCGAATGTTGTCGCCCTGACCATCGGGCTCGAGGACTACACGGCCGACATCGGCACGCAGCGCACCAACGAGGGCCGCGAGAGCTTCTGGGCGCGGTCACAGGTCGTGAACGCCGCCCGTGCGGCCCACGTCCAGCCGATAGACACGGTCTTCTCGGACGTCACCGACATGGAAGGCTTGATGGCGAGCGTGATCGAGGCCAAGGGCTTAGGCTTCGACGGCAAGGGCTGCATTCACCCGAGACAGATAGAGGTGATCCACCGGGGATTCGCCCCGAGCGATGGCGAGGTCAAGAAGGCCACGCGCATTGTGGTCGCTTTCGAAAAGGCTGAGGCGGAGGGACTGGGAGTGGTGTCGCTCGGCAGCAAGATGATAGACCCGCCGGTGGTCAAGCGAGCCTCGAGGACCGTCGAGCTGGCCGTCGCTTCAGGTGTCCTGTCGGAGAACTGGCGCGAGGGAGGAGGGGAAGATGCCTGAGCAGAAACTTGTGAAGAACGCCGCGGGGCGCATGGTCCCGACCGAGATAAACGGCAGGGAGGCCATTCCGTACAAGGGCGTGGCCAAACACCGTCCGACGGGAACGAAGGCCGCGCCTGCCCTCTCTACCGTCATGGACTACCCGGACAGCGGCGACAAGACCGTCCCGGACATCAAGGCGGCGCTCAAGGCGGCAGGTCTCAAGGACGGCATGACCGTCTCTACGCACCACCACCTGCGGAACGGCGACTTTGTTGCGAACGCGGTCTTCGACGCGGCGGCGGAGCTGGGCGTCAAGGACCTCAGGTGGTTCCCCTCGGCTTCGTTCCCGTGCCACGCGCCCATCATCGAGCACATGAAAAACGGCGTCGTGCACCACATCGAGGGCAGCATGAACGGCCCGCTGGGTCGCTACTGCACCGAGGGCAACATGCGCGGGATGGGTGTCCTGCGTTCACACGGCGGACGGTACCGCGCGGTCCAGGACGGCGATGTCCATATCGACATCGCTGTGATCGCGGGTCCGACGGCCGACCCGTTCGGCAACGCGAACGGTCTCACGGGCCCGGCGGCCTGCGGGCTCATCGGGTTCGCGCTCGCCGACTCAGAGTATGCCGACAAGGTCATCGTGGTCACCGACAACCTCATCGACTTCCCGTGCGTGCCGTGGCAGATCCAGGGCAACAACGTTGACATCGTAACGACGATGCCGGCCATCGGTGACGCGAGCAAGATCGTCTCGGGCACGACGCAGATAACAAAGAGCCCGGACCGGCTGCGCATCGCCGAGATGACGGCGCGCTTCGTCAAAGAGACAGGGATCATGCACGACGGGTTCTCGTTCCAGGGGGGCGCGGGCGGAACCTCTTTGAGTTTCGCCATCTTCCTCATGGAGATGATGAAGGAAGAGGGCATCAAGGCGCGGTTCGTGCGCGGCGGAAGCACGCAGTACCTGACGCAGATGCTGGAGGAGGGCCTGACGGACTACATCCTCGACGGACAGACGTTCGACCTCGAGGGTGTGCGCTCGATGCGCGAGAACCCGGGCCACGTCAACACGAGCCCGTTCACGAGCTACAACTACCACGGCAAGGGGAACTTCGCCACGATGCTCGACTGCGTCGTGCTGGGCGCGACCGAGGTCGACGTCAACTTCAACGCCAACGTCGTGACGCACTCGGACGGGTACCTCCTGCACGGCATCGGCGGCTGGCAGAACTGCCTCTTCTCGAAGTGCACCATTCTGCCGATCCCCGCGTTCCGCGACAGGATCCCGGTGATCGTCGACGAGGTGACGACACTCGTGGGCCCAGGTGAGCTCATTGATGTCATCGTGACCGAGCGCGGCATCGCCATCAATCCGCTCAGGGAAGACCTGCTGGCGGCGGTCGCGGGATCGGATCTCCCGATCCGAACGATCGAGGAGATCAAGGCCGAGGTCGACGAGCTGGTAGGTGGGGCCCCGGAGAAGCCGAACCTGGGCGAGAAGGTCGTGGCGGCCATTGAGTGGGTGGACGGCACGGTCATAGACAGCGTGAGGCAGGTGCTGCCGAAGGAGTAGGACGCTTGTCGCAGCCGCCCAGGTAGGATGTTTGGTGCAGCCGCCACCCCGTCCTTGCCTTGCTGGCGACAGAAGAGAAACGGGGCCTTCAGACGCGAAGGCCCCGCTTTTTCATGTACGTCGGTCGAGCACAGAAGCACCGCGTGAGCTACTTGAGCTTCGGTGCCTTCAGTGCGAACGTAATGCCGGCCGCGAGGAGGCACAGCACACCCGTGACGATGAACGCTACAGAGTAGCCGCCCGTTGCCTCGAGCACCCTCGCCGCGAACTGCGGACCCAGCAGGCCGCCGACGCCGTAGGCCATGAAGACGAAGCCATAGTTGGCGCCTATGTTCTTCGTGCCGAAGAAGTCGGCCGTGATGGCAGGGAAGAGCGCCAGGTATCCACCGAAGCAAGCGCCCACGATCGCGACGCCGATCCAGTAGTAGGGCGGGAACGCGCCGATGATGTTGTAGAGCAGCATCGCGACGCCGCAGAGCAGGAACATGATGAACAGGGTCTTCATCCTGCCGAGCGCGTCAGAGATGCGGCCCCAGAAGATCCGGCCTGCCCCGTTGAAGATGGAGAGCAGCATGACCGCCATGGCCGCGGTGGCCGCGGAGTAACCGGCGATCTCCTGTCCGATGGGAGACGTCTGGCCGATGATCATGAGGCCCGCGAGGCAGCCGAAGAAGTACATGAGCCAGATGGAATAGAACTGTGGTGTCTTCAGCATCTGACCCGTCGAGAACGACTCCTTGGTGACCTCAGCGGTCTCAGGTGGTGTCCAGCCCGCGGGCGCGTAGCCGGCCGGCGGGTTCCGAAGTAGCTGCGACGCGGCAACCACGACCACCAGGAAGATGATGCCCAGCGTCGACAGCGTACCGAAGATGCCTATGCTGTCGATCAGGCTGCGCGCCACCGGCGCCAGGATCAGCGCACCGGCGCCGAAGCCGGCCACACTCAGACCCGTGATGAGCCCCCGCTTGTCCGGGAACCACTTGATGCCGGTTGCGACCGGGCACACGTACGTGAACCCGATACCGATGCCGCCGATGACGCCGTAGCCGAGGGCGAGCGCCGGGTAGGACTTCCCGAACGCGGACAGGAGCATGCCAGCACCCAGGAGGATACCGCCCACGCTGGCGACCAGTCTGGGTCCGACCTTGTCCTGCCACCTGCCGCCGATGACCGTGGCTATGGCGAAGAAGATGAGCACCAGCGAGAACGGCAGCGTCGCCTGGCTCGGGGACAGACCAAGTCCGCCTTCGTCGATCGCCATCTCGAGCGGCTTACGGAACACGCTCCAGATGTAGATACCACCGAGGCAGAGCTGGATCAGGATGGCGCCGACCACAATCAGCCAGCGATTGAAAGTCTTCTCTTCTGCCATGACATCTCCTTAGCTGAGACGGGGGCGGCCCGATACAGGGCCGCCCCCTCCTCCAACAGACCCTAGTGGGCCTTTCCGATCTCCTCGACCGCTTCCGGATTCGCGAGCGTCGACGTGTCGCCGACTTCCTCGCCGATCGCCTTCGCGCGGATGACGCGACGCATGATCTTGCCGGAACGGGTCTTCGGAACGTCGTGAACGAACCAGATCTCGTCGGGGCGGGCGATCTTACCGATCTCCACACCGACGTGCTCGCGGAGCTCGGCTCTGAGCTCGTCGCCCGGCTCGACGCCCTGCATGAGGACGACGAAAGCGCACAGCGACTCACCCTTGAGCTCGTGCGGCTTGCCGATGACCGCGGACTCCGCGACCTTCGGATGGCTCACGAGGGCTGACTCGACCTCGGAGTTGCCGATCCTGTGTCCGGCGACGTTGAGGACGTCATCTGCTCTTCCCTGGATCCAGAAGTAGCCGTCCTCGTCCATCCGGGTGACGTCACCGGCCAGGTACGTGTCCTTGAACCTGCTCCAGTAGACGTCCTTGTAGCGGTCCGGGTTCTTGTAGAGACCACGGAGCATACCCGGCCACGGCTTCTCTATGACGAGATGGCCGCCCGCGCCCGTGATGGGCTTGCCCTCTTCGTTGTAGACCTTGGCGGAGATGCCAGGGAACGGCTTCGTGGCCGTGCCCGGCTTCAGTGGCGTGATGGGCAGCGGCGTGATCATGAAGTGCCCCGTCTCGGTCTGCCACCACGTGTCCATGATCGGGCAGTTGCTCTTGCCGATGAACTTGTGATACCACATCCACGCCTCGGGGTTGATCGGCTCGCCGACCGAACCCAGGAGCCGGAGCGTCTTCATGTCGTGCTTGCTGGGATGGTCCTCGCCCAGCTTCATGTGCGCCCTGACCGCGGTCGGGGAGGTGTAGAGGACCGAGACCTTGTGTTTCTCGATCATGTCCCACCATCTGTCGGCCTCGGGGAACGCCGGAGCGCCCTCGTAGAGCACCGATGTCGCACCGAGGATCATCGGACCGTAGACGATGTAGCTGTGTCCAGTGACCCAACCGATGTCGGCCGCGCACCACCAGATGTCGTCTTCTTTGAGGTCGAAGACCCACTTCAGGGTCGCTGCCGTGCCGACGGCGTAACCGGCGTGGGCGTGCTGGATGCCCTTGGGGTGACCCGTCGTGCCGGACGTGTACAGGATGTAGAGGAGGTCGTTCGCATCCAGCTTCTCAGTCTCGCACTCGCCGGGCTGGGCGGCCGTGATCTCGTGCCACCAAAGGTCGCGACCCTCGGTCCACGGCACCTCGTCGCCGGTCCGCTTGTAGACGATGCAGTGCTTGACCGTCGGCGACTGCTTCATCGCGTCATCGGCCTGCGGCTTCAGAGCGACGTGCTTGCCGCGGCGCCAGAAGTGGTCGCACGTGATGTGGAGCTTCGTCTCGCAGTCGTTGAGCCTCTCGGCGAGCGCGGTGGCGCTGAAGCCCGAGAAGACGACCGAGTGG
>JAUWLR010000133.1 GCA_030613615.1 Candidatus Eiseniibacteriota bacterium | reverse complement strand
GGAACGGTCCACAGCCTGAACTTCGTCTACAGCCAGGGTTGCTACGGGGGCTCGTTCGACAACCGCACCTCGAGCGGCGGCTACGGCGGTGATTGCTTCTCCGAGAACTTCGCCTGTGACGATGACGGCGCGGTGGCCATCGTCTCGAACACGCGCTACGGCTGGGGCGACCCGGGCGGCACGGACGGATCGTCGCAGTTCTTCGATCGCGAGTTCTTCGACGCGATGTTCAGCGAGGACATCTACCCGCTCGGGTATGTCAACGACGACTCGAAGATCGACGTTCTCTGGGCCATCAACACCGGAGCGAACAGATGGTGCTACTACGAGCTGACCCTGTTTGGCGACCCGGCGATGGAACTCTGGACGGCGGAGCCGATCGCGCTGACGGCGACGCACGGCCCGACCGTGATGGTGGGCCAGCCGGACTTTGAGATCAGCGTAACCGATGGCTCGCGGGGCGTGGTCGAGGGCGCGATCGTCACCATCTACACCGACGACCACTCGGTGTACGACTCGGGCGTCACGGACGCTACTGGATTGGTGACGCTGCATCCGAACGCGACGAGCGTGGGGACAATGTACGTCAAGGCTACTGCGCACGACCGCCTGGTCAGCAATACCACAGCGGAGATCGAGCCGGCGAGCGGTGTGTATCTCACTCTGGACGGCTACACCATAGACGACGACGCGATCGGCGAGAGCAGCGGGAACAGCGACGGAGAGATCGGTGCGGGTGAGACCATCGAATTTATCGTGACCATAGGCAACTTCGGAACTGATATGGCGTACGACGTCACAGCGACGCTCTCCTCGAGCAGCAGCCGGATCGACATCCGGGACAACTACGAGGAGTTCGGGAACATAGCGGGTGGGGGGTTCGCCCAGTGCCTGGACGACTTCGAGTTCTCCATCGCGGCGGACGCGCCGGACGGCGAGGTCATCCCGCTGACGCTGACGATGAGCGACGCTGCGGCAAGGGAAACATGGGAGTCCCACATCAACCTCATCGTTCACGCGCCGGTCCTTGGCGCACAGAGTTACGTGGTGGATGACCCGCCCGGCGGCGGCAACGGCAACGGTTGCTACGAGGGCGGTGAGACCGTCACGATCGGCGTTACGCTCGACAACACCGGAAGCGTGATGGCCACGAGCATCACCGGGACGCTGACGACATCCGACCCCAACGCCACGATCGTCGGCGGCACAGGGACTATCGTGTTCCTGAACCCTGGCGCCAGCGGCGTGTTGTCACCGGAGTTCACCGTTTCGCTCTCACCAGGAACTCCGCAGGGACATGAGGTAGTGTTCGACCTGACGGTCGGGGCTGACTGGGGCTACTCATCGAGCGCTCAGCTGTCTCTCGTCACGAATGGCGACTTCGCCGACGACATCGAGAGCGGCGAGGGCGAGTGGGTGCACCACAACGTCACGTCAGGCTTCGGTGATCAGTGGCACGTCGAGACGCACCGCTCGCACTCGACGAGCCACAGCTGGAAGTTCGGCGGCAGCGGCGCCGCCAACTACAGCGACTCCTCTGATGGCGTTGTCGTCAGCAAGCCGCTCTGCTTGGGCGCGGACGGTGAGATGACGTTCTGGCACTGGATGGACGCGGAGGAGGAGAGCTCGACCTCCGCTTGGGACTGCGGTCTCGTTGAGGTTTCGATCGACGACGGCGCCAGTTGGAGTGTCCTCCATCCGGTCGGCGGCTACAGCCATCTCAAGAACTGGAACGACGCCAACCCGCTTCCCGAGGGCACGCCGTGCTGGTCCGGCACCTTCACCTGGCGACAGGAAACCTTCGACCTGACGGGCTACGAGGATGAGAGGATCCAGATACGGTTCCGCTTCGCGTCCGACGGAGCCGTCACGGAGGAAGGCTGGTACGTGGACGATATCAACATCACGTCCACTCTGCCCCAGACCTCTGTGCCGGAGGACGAGGAGATTCCCAGGACGTTCGCTCTCAAGCAGAACGTCCCTAACCCCTTCAACCCGGTTACTGTGATCCAGTATCAGCTTCCGAGCGACGCGCACGTCACGATCGACGTGTTCAACATCGCAGGCAAGCTGGTTACGACGCTCGTGAACGAGGAGCAGGACGCGGGCATCAAAGCGGTCACGTGGGACGGCACGAACGGGGCGGGGGAGAAGGTCGCCAGCGGTATCTACATGTATAGGATGCAGGCAGGCGATCACTCTTCCAGGAAGATGATGGTCCTTCTGAAGTAGTATCATCACAATCGAGGTTCAGAGAAGGCGGACAGGACTGGTCCCGTGTCGGGATCAGGTTCTGTCCGCCTTCTTGTGTGTGAGTGTCTGTTGCAGTGGTGTGCTCTGCAGGTGTAGGAGTTGGGCAGGCTCGAGGCCTCGGTAATGAAGTTGGGGCGCAGTTGCGACCCCGGAAGTTAGGTGGATGGCTCGGCCTGCCCGACAAGACCCCGATTGAGGGAATGGAGGCCGGAGGTACCGGACCTCGGATGAAGCACTAGTGTGGGGCACCTGCAGACAGGGGTCGGGTGGAGTCCGAGTGGATCGCCTCGGGCCTGGGTGGAGGATCTCTTGTGCGGAGGTGCGACATGAGCACGGAGGGGACATGGTATGTGGGGCTCGACCTCGGGAGCCGGGAGCACGAGGTAGCGGTGTGTGACGAGCGCGGAGAGCATGTGGGGAGGTTCAAGATCCCACGCGGGATGAGTGGCCGGCGCCTGCTGCACGATGAAGTAGGCAAGCTGGTTCCTTCAGGCGATCGAGCGGTCTACCTGGTGGAAGCTGCCGGTAACTTCTGGCAGGAGATCGTGCATCCACTGGACGCTGCAGGGGAAGAGGTATGTCTTCTGAGCCCGGTGAAGTGCTCGGATCTTCGGAAGTTCTACCGCCGCCACACAAAGACTGACGCGATCGACGCGCTCGCGACGGCTCGTGTGGGCGTGAGCGATCACAACCTGCGTCGTGCGTGGGTTGGTACGTCCGAGCAGGAGAGCCTGCGGCGTCTTTGCCGCCTGGTGTGGAAGTTGAGCCAGGAGAGCCGGAACCACAAGCGGCGTGTGTCGGCGTTGCTTGAGCTGGTTCTTCCCGGGATCGGGAAGGTGTGGAAGAACCGCTACTGCGCGAGCGCACGGCTGTTCTACCGGCGTTATCTGGATCCTGCGCGCGCACGTCGTCTGGGCCGCAAGCGGCTGGGCGAGGTGCTTCGTCGGCGTGCGTGGGGCAAGTTCTCCGAGAAGAAGCTCGCGCAGCTATGGGCGGTGATAGAGAACGCGCCGGAGCTTCGGTACCGGTACGATGACCTCATGCTCGAGGTCCAGTGCGAGCTGGACGGTCTCGAGGCGATCGAGCAGCGCCGTCAGGTGCTCCTGGAACGTATCGAGGAACTGTACAGCGAGGTCGACCCCACGCACCGACTCGAGAGCGTGCCGGGGCTCGGCGGGTTCTTCGGTGCGGCGTTCACCTCAGCGATCGGCGATGTCGGCCGTTGGCGCGGCGCCGACCAGCTCGTTGCATCGAGCGGTCTGGTGCCCCGCAAGAAGGCGTCATCGGGACGGGAGAAGGCCAACCAGCAGTTGACGAAGCAGGGCGATCCGATGCTTCGCTGTTGGCTGTACGTGGCTGCGGAGCTGGCGCGTCACTACGATCCGGAGCTCCAGGCGTTCTACCTGCGTCTGACTCGGCGGGGGTTGCACCACAAGGCGGCGATCTGTGCGGTGGGCACCAAGCTCCTGCGGCGGATGTACGCCATCCTGAGAGATGAGGTGGACTACAGAGTGCTTGCCGCAGAGAGGATCCGGAACAAGGAGAACCCCGTCCGGGAGTCTGTGCACGAGGTAGCGCAAGCGCTCCTCAGAGACCAGCCAGACACGGCCTCTCCTGAGCCATCGTATCCCGCCCGGCAGCCGACCGCAAGGACAACGCTTGCCGGGCCTGCGGTACTGAGCGTAGACTGAAGACTGTCGCGTCACACAGCCAAGACAGGTGAATCGGATGTTAGGGAACCTAACCTCCTTCTCAACGGGGCGGAGAGTCGTGTGTTCGCACGCGTCTCCTCGCCCCGCTTTTTTTGGTCCTTCTGCCCAGGGACGCCCTGTGGAGCGGAATGACCAGGGGTTCCCTGCAGGGCCGCATCCGGCGGAACTCAGTGTGCAGGCGAGTTGCGCCAACGCGACTATCTGAATAGATTTGTGCAAGTGGTCCCTTGAAGCTGCGGGGCCCGGTTACGCTGGAGGCTCAGGGATCGAATGCGTGCGGCAGTGGCGTGGATTCCGTCGAGCGAAGAGGGACCCGGTGGGGGGAACAGGTGGTAATCAAGGCTGCAGGACTGTCCTATCCGAAGCATGTCTCAGAAGAGGTCGACCTTCTGGCCCGCGCGCTTGGCGCGGCCACGGAGGTGTACCTGTTCCTCGACTACTGTGGGACACTTGCGCCGGGTGTGCCCGGTGAGTTGCTTCAGCCGGAACCGGGAGTGATAACGAAGCTTGAGCAGCTTGGGAACGAGGAGGCCTTCTCGGTCTTCGTGTTGAGCGGAAGAACGGTCGCGGAACTCGACAGAGTCCTCGGCGTTGAGAACATTGGTATGATAGGACAGCGCGGGTTCGAGATACGCCGGGCGTACGAAGAGACCGAGTACCCCGTGGACCCGGAGTCCATTGGTGGACTGATTCACCATCTCGAGCTGGATGTCCACGGGCGCCTGGAGCGCTTCCGTGGTGTCTCGATCGAGAACCGGGGCTTTGCCCTGGCCCTGCAGGTGAACCACGACGACGCGACTCTCGACCGCGAGGCCAGTCGTGAATTTCTGCGCGCGGTGCGCGATCTGGATACACATCACCAGCTGGCGGGTCTCTACGGAGAGCGGACCGTGGAAGCCCGGTTGGCCGGATGGCACAAGGGCGACGCCGTCAGCCATATCCTCAGGGCGGCTGACATGGAAGATGCACTTGCCATCTACATTGGTGACGATGTGACTGACGAAGCGGCCTTCGAGGCGGTCAGGGATTGGGCCGAGATCGACGATCTTGAGGAACCGTGGTCGCTGCCCGGAGACGAGGACGAAGAAGAGCCGCCCCGCGCGCTCACGATACTCGTCGCGGAACGGCCCCGTCCGACCATGGCTTCGCTCTTCGTTCGCGAGCCACACGAGGTCTACGAGTTCCTGTCCTCGCTGGCGGCCGTTGCCTCGGCCATTCTCTAGGTCTTGCGTTGCGGCTCGGGCGCTCCCTTGTGCCCGCTACCGCTTCTCCACCGAGTCTCTGGAGCCGCCCCCCTTGACCAGCAGCACGGAACAGTTCGCCTGTGCGGCTACCGCCGCGCTCAGGCTGCCCATTGCCCGTGCCTGGTCTGCGCTTCGACCCCTGACGCCAACAATGATGAGATCTGCCCCGAGCTCCACGGCATACGCGACTACTGCCTCGGTGGGGTGTCCCTTCTTCAGGAGCCGGGTCGTGGCCGTGACTTTGGCTCTCTCAGCAACGGCGGCGGCGTAAGACAGGATCTTCTCGGCGTCTCCCTCCAGAGCATCCTCCAGCTCGTCAGCGAGGTCCGTCTTGTAGTGGTCCGGGATGTGAAAGGCGTGACAGATGCTCAGTGTCGAGCCGTGGGCGCGCGCTATCTCGGCAGCCGCCTCGACAGCCCGGTCTGAGTTGGTCGAGCCGTCCACCGCCACGAGGATCCTATCGAACATCTGTATCCTCCCATTGTCGTGGTTGTCTGGCCGCCATGCTGTCGGACGCTGTGCCCGTCAGGCTCCTCCAGCGCCCTCGTCCACCTTCACCCGCATGATCCCGTTCATCGGGGCCGCGTCGCCCAGGTAGATTGTGGTGTGGGGGAATGGGATCTCGATGCCCTTTGCGTCGAAGGTGTTCTTCACCCTGCGCCTGAACTCCCGCCCGACGGTCCACTGCTTGACGGGCTGGGTCGTGAACATCACCCTGATGATGACGGCCGAGTCGGCGAAGTCCTGAACACCCAGCACCTCGAGCGGCGCCGTGATCATGGATGCGAACTTCGAGTCGGCCGCGAGTTCGTCACCTATCTCCTTCAGGACACCCATCACTTCATCGACGTTCTCCTTGTACGCAACGCCGATGTCCAGCACGAAGCGGGACCACTGTCGCGTCCTGTTGGTGACGACGGCGATGGTGCCGTTCGGGATGATGTGGACGTTTCCCTCGAGGTCGCGCAGGGTGGTCGCGCGGAGCGTTATCTTCTCGACTTGTCCCTTCGCGCCGGCGGCATGGATGACGTCGCCGACGTTGTACTGGTTCTCGATGAGTATGAACATGCCTGCCAGGAAGGCCTTGACCAGCGACTGCGCCCCAAAGCCGACGGCAAGCCCCATGAGGCCGACACCTGCGAGGATTGGA
>JAUWLR010000059.1 GCA_030613615.1 Candidatus Eiseniibacteriota bacterium | reverse complement strand
TTCGGCGTACCTGACGGAGGCGTCGTAGTCGTCGTAGAGGTCCCAGAACCAGTCCTTCGAGTAGTCGCCGCTCATGAAGGACACGGTGGCGCCCAGCGAGATGGTCGGGGAGGCGTCGAACGCGCAGGCGAACGACAGCGCATTCATACCGCCGTCTGCGATGTAGTCTTCCTCGCTGTACCACACCCCGCTGGTATCGGGGCCTTCGGGGCCTTCGCCGGGGTGCTCGTCCCACTCTATCTCGTCCGAATACGCCGCCAGCCGGTCGTCCCTGAAGTTGTAGATTCGCTCGAAGCTCAGACCGAGGACCAGACTGCCCCGGAAGGTCGGGAAGGGGTAGGCGAACCGGGCGGACGCGAAGTCGGTCCCTTTCAGGTCGGTGCTGAACGCGCTGTCCGCCATCGCACCGACGACCGCCAGGGTACTTCTCCTGAAACCGGCGGACAACTCGACTCGCTGCAACCTGGTCAGCGCTGCAGGGTTCGACATGATGGCGGTCGCATCGTCCGCCACAGCCATGGACACGAATCCCATGCCTGCGGCCCTGGCACCGGTCACGAGCGGATTGGTCAGCGGGATCTCGTTCAGGGGTGCGACGAAGCCCGAGTCGGCCAAGGCGACCATCGGCGAGGCCAGCAGCACGAGGGTCCCCGCAAGGACCGGGATGCACGTCAGCCGTTTCCTGCTCATCCTCTCCTCCTTGCTAGAAACCCTTCTTCCGCTGCTTCCACAGGTCCCGCTCGTCCTTCTCGTTCTCTTTCTCCTTCTCTTTCTCCTTCTCTTTCGGCTTGCCTTCGGTCTTCTTCCCGTCGTCGTTCTTGCCCGGCTCGCTTGCACGAGACGGCGCGCTGCTGGTGCCCGACCCGGGCTTGGTGAACCCCCAGCCCCCCGATGCCCAACCGCTTGAGCCCCAGAGGTGCCTCGTGTCCGTCTCCACCTTGGGCCCTATGTAATCATCGTCGTAGTCGTAGCACGGGTCGTACCAGTAGTAGTCGTCGTACCACCAGGGATCGCCGTAGTAGCCGCCCCAGCGGTAGTGCGAGCTGTAGTACGGGTGACTGTACGGGTGGTAGTAGGCGGCGTCCGCGTGGCAGTCAGCGCAGCTCCGGTAGTACGTGTCCTGCTGGACCACGCTGCCACCGGTCGGGTGCTGAAGAACCGTGTAGCACCCTGCGTTCAGGAGCAGGAGGGAAACAGCAAGGAACGCGACAGCGTACGACATCCGTCTCATCTCATGCACCCCCTCTCTATTGAGTTCCCAGTGAAACCCCGAGTTTGCGAGAGCCTGCGGTTGGATTCGACGACCTGACGTCTCCATCGATTCAGCGTAGCACAAACCCGGGACAGCGCCAAGCCCCGCCGCCGTCCTGGGGGCCGGCGCCCTCCCACCCGGTGAAAGCTCCGCGGTACCGCGCAGGGGCTTGAGAGGGGCGCCGGCTCATGTTAGACTGTGCCCCGGAATGTCTGGAAGGAGCTCCATTGGTGGCCCTATTGCGACACAATCGGATTCCCGGGTCCGCGGCGGCCCTGGCCCGCACCGTCGTTCTGGTCGGCGCGTGTGCCGCCGTTCTGCTCGCCGCGTGCCCCCGGACTGCCGCCGCAGCGCAGCGCCGGCAGGAGGCGCGCCCCAACGCGCAGGCCTACCTGCACTACAGCCTCGGACGATTGATGGAGGTCAGCGGCGCTCTGAGCGACGCCCTGGTGCAGTACCGCAGGGCCGACTCGCTGGATCCCGGCCACTGCGAGCTCAGCAACGCGGTGGCCCGCACGCTCTACGTGCTCGGCAAGCTCGATAACGCGATCGAGATAAGCGCCAGGGCCCTCGAGCTGTGTCCTGACAATCTCGAGGCGCTCGCCATCCGAGCGGAACTCCTGCTGGTCCAGGGGGAGCCGCGCGAGGCAGAGGAGCTTCTGGCGAGCGTGGCTTCTGACCCCGGCGCGCCGCGCGAGCTCGCGGCTCTCTACGGACAGGCCCTGCTTTCACAGGGACGACTCGAAGACGCAGCCGCGTATCTGCGCTCGCGCTCGGAAGCGGACTCGCTCGACCCCAGGATCGCCGCGATGCACGGCCGCGCGCTGCTGCTGCTGGGAGACTCGGAGGGAGCGGTCTCTCAATTCAGGCGGTCGGCTCGACTGGAACCCGGCGACAGAACCGTAGCAGGGATGCTCTCGCGACTCCTTATCGCGCTCGACAGGCCTGAGGAAGGCGTCCCTCTGCTCGAGTGGATCCACTCGAGGTACGAGGCGATCGAACCCGAGTTCATCTCGCTGGCCACCGGCTACTCGATGATGGGCGACGCGGAACGAGCCGAGGCGATCCTCGACACTGCGAGCGCGAGGTTCGGAGACACGGCGCCCATCCTGCGAGCGCGCGGCGCCATGTACTACGTCGCGGGGGACTACGACAATGCGATCAACGCGTACGAGAAGCTGCTCGAGGTAGACGAGAACTCGGTGACCGCACTCAACTTCATCGCCTACACATTGGCGGACGAGAACCGTGATCTCGAACGCGCTCTGGAGTACGCGAGGCGTGCGGTCGAGCTGGAAGATGGCAACCCTCTCCTGCGCGACACGCTCGGCTGGACCCAGTTCAGACTGGGCAACATGGAGGAGGCGCGACGCGAGCTCGATCTCTCGGTCGAGCTGGGCGGCGACAACCCGGTGATACTTGAGCACCTGGGCGACGTCCTGCTCGAACTCGGGCTTGTCGACGAGGCCGTCTCCGTCTGGACGGATGCGCTCCAGTCGTCACCCGGAAGAGCCTCCACGATCGAGCGCATCGAGGCGACCGGCGCCGACGTGCCCGCGAACCTGCGCGAGTCCCCGAACGGAGAGACCCCATGAGGCGACTCCTGATCCTCGCTGTCGCGGTGTTCGCTCTGCTCTCGGCTTGCAGCCGGGCGCCGCGCGTGGTCGAGCCGCTGGGGCCGTCTGAGCTCGCGATGCTGGTGGACGAGATCAACACCGCTGCCCCCGGCGCAGAGAGCTACAGGGGAACCGGCGACGGGGAGATAACTGTCTCGGGAAGGACACTGAAGGTGGCTTTCGCCGTCGTCTACGAGCGTCCCGGGTGGCTCAGGGCGGATCTGAGGCCGGCGATCGGGACGATGGGCGCTTCTCTGACGGCGCTCGCTCTCATGGAGGGAGAGTGCGTCCGGCTCTTCTTCCCGGCGCGGCTGCTCGTGGTGACAGGGTGCATCTCGGACGTCGCGGGGTACAACGACTGGCTGGACCCGGCCTCCCTGATCCTCGGGTTGCCCGATGCCTCCTTCATCCTGAGGATGACCGGGGTAACAGCCTCTCGCGGGGGCGGCACTCTCACTCTGGAAGGACTCGTGGAAGACTCGCGCGTCCGAGTGAAGATCGACGAGGACCGGTCGATCATCACGGAGATCGAGCTGGGCCGCGATGGCACCGACGCGCATCTCCGTCTCTCCTACGAGGGGCACGGCTGGAAACCGGGGACGTCCGCACCGCGGACGGTGGAACTCGTGGCGCTCGAGGGGGAGAGCCGCGAGATGCGGATCACCATCCGGTACAACACGCTGCGCAGAGGAGAGTCGATCGATCGCGACGCGTACGATCTCAAGATCCCGCCCGGCGTGCTCGAGATCGACTGGAAAGAACTCAACGTCTGGAGGTGAAGATGAAGAGCCTCAGCGGCGGGTTCGCCCGCCTCACCGTGTGCCTGCTGGCCGTCGCGGGGCTGCTGTCGTGCTCGGGTCCCGTGATCACGGCGGTCGGTGACAGCAACGAGCTGGTGATAATCCACGACCAGGGCTCAGCGAAGCTCGTGGAACTTGTCGTCGATGCTATGGAAGCCCCGTGCAGCTGGCTGCTCGAGGAACCGGCGTTCAAGACGATCCTCACGACGCTCGAGAGATCCGGCGATCTCAAGAACCTGAGGCACGTGCTCCTCGTCGGGACCCTGGACGGCGGGGCCGTAGGGGAGATGGCCCGGAAGTTGTTTCCGGACCTCAGAGAAGATACTCCCCCCACCATCTCATTCACCGAGGACGTGTGGGCAAAGCGCCAGGTGGTGGGAGCCGTGGTCGGCGCAGACTCCAGAGCCGTCGCGACCTTCCTGCGCGAGCATGGAGACCGCGTCCGGGCCGACATGGAGGAGGCGGCTCTCGCACGCCTGTCGACCGCGCTTCGGGAAACGGCCGTCAAGGCCGGCATGGCACAGGCGATGTCCGAGCGATTCGGATGGTCGCTCAGTCCCCCCAGCGGCTATGACTTCTACACCACTGACGCCGCGGACGGGTTCGTGTTCTTCCGCCGGACGCGTCCGGACAGAACGGTCTTCGTCTACTGGACGAACGGCGGACCCGGGTTCGTGTCCGAGCAGTTCGCGCTCTCCAGACGCGACGAAGTGGGCGCTCGCTACCTCGACGGCGACGTCATCGAATGGAAGCGGCCGGTCGAAGCAGAACGCGTCGACTTCTTGGGGCTACCTGCTGTCCGCGTGTCGGGGTGGTGGAGTAACAGGACGCTCGTCGGGGGAGGCCCCTTCAGAACCTACTGCTTCCACGAGCCGTCGAGTGAACGCGTGTATCTCGTGGACGTCAGCCTGTTCGCGCCCGCGTTCGACAAGACGGCGCTCATGCGGAACCTCGATGCCATCGCGCACACCTTCGCGGCAGGGGAGTAGTCGCTATCGGCTTTCAACTTGACAGACGGTACACGCTCTGATACTTTGACTCTGCCTTTCACTGGGTAACAGCACCCCGGCCGCAAAGGTGGCCGGGCGCGGGGACACTGCGAATGGCCCCTGAGCATGACGACTTCACCGCACGAATCGCCGAGCTCGAGTCAGAGCTCGCGCGTGATCCCTCTCCCAGGATCTTCGCGCCTCTCGCGGAGGCGTACAGGCTGTCCGGACGCCTCGACGATGCGCTGGAAACCGCCCGATGCGGGATCGAGGCGCACCCGCACCACGTGGGCATACGCGTCGTCCTCGCAAGGACGATGGTCGACTCCCGGGGACGGGAGAGGGCACTGTCGGCGTACGGGGACGTCCTGACGCTCGACTCCGGGAATCTCGAGGCCCAGGCCTACCTCGACTCCGAGCCCGAGCCGGTGGAAGCGCCGGTAGAGAACGCAAGCACAGTGGACTCCCCTGTAGAGGACGGGGCCACGGCGGCCCCTCCTGACGAGGCGCCGCCCACCGCTGCTGAGGAGATCGCACCGTCCGGGCGCCGACCAGGCGCAGGTTCGTTGTCCGAGGAGCTTGCCCATCTCGCAGACCTCTTCCTCCCGGCGGGCACGAACTCCGACGCGCCGTCACTCGGCCCATCGAGCATTGCAACGCTCACGCTCGCCGAGATCTACTCGCGACAAGGTCTGTACGGCAAGGCGGCCGAGGTCTGCGAGAGCATCCTGGAACGTGACCCCGACAACGAGGGGGCGAAGTCGGCCCTCGACGAGTACAGGAAACATCCCGCATCGGTTTAGAACACCGAATCCGATGGCGGGCCGGCTGATGGCCCCATTTCTCTGCGCGTCCCGGCGATCGGAGACAGCACACGATCGCCGGGGCGTAGCTGAATCCGCGGTTCTCGGAGTGGAACATACGTGTTGACGCGGTACAAGGCGGGATTGTATCCTGCTTCCATTGGGCCTGAATCGGCGATTCTGTGACCTTCAGCGTGAGAGATACATGGCCACGAGCAACGACTTCTACAACGGTATGGTCATCCGCAAGAACGGCAAGCTTTACTCGATCACCGAGTTTCTTCACGTCAAACCGGGGAAAGGCGGGGCGTTCGTCCGGAGCAAGCTCAAGGAAGTGAAGACGGGACGCGTTCTCGATGTCACATGGAGAGCCGGGGAGAAGGTGGACGACGTACGCCTTGAACGTAGCAAGACGCAGTTTCTCTACAAGGACGATCAGTTCCACTTCATGAAGATGGACGATTACGAGCAGCTCTCTCTGACCGCGGAGGAGATCGGGAAGAAGAAAGCGCAGTTTCTCAAAGATGGATTGGAAGTCGAGATACTCTTCGACGGCAGCACGCCGGTGATCGTCGAACTACCCAACTTCGTCGAGCTGACGGTCGTGAGGACGGATCCCGGGGTCAAGGGAGACACGGTCTCGGGAGGCTCCAAGCCGGCGACCCTCGAGACTGGAGCGGTCGTGCAGGTTCCTCTCTTCATCGAAGAGGGTCAGCGGCTCAAGATCGATACGCGCACGGGCGCCTACATCTCGCGCGCCTGAGTGTGCCTTCGGGCTTCTCCTGGAGGTCAGATGGACAAGAAGAAGATAGAGGGACTCATCAGGCTGGTGGAGGAGAGCGATGTCAGCGAGCTCACGGTATCGGGTCTGTTCGGCTCTGTGAAGATCGTGAAGGAGGCTCCGCCCGCGGTCGCGGCTGCCGTCACCGCGCATGGGACGGTGGTGACGCCGGAACACATCGTTCCCGGCGTGGCTGTGCTCGACGAGACCCCCGACTCGACGGACCGTGACTCAGGACTGGTTCCGATCGAATCGCCGATGGTAGGCACCTACTACGAGGCGCCGTCACCGGATTCACCGCCGTACGTGCGACAGGGCGACCGCGTGAGCAAGGGACAGGTCGTCTGCATCGTCGAGGCAATGAAGCTCCTAAACGAGATCGAGTCCGAGGTCAGCGGGACCATCGTTCGGGTGGCGGTCGAGAACGCGCAGGCCGTGGAGTTCGGACAAGCGCTCTTCATGGTCGAGCCCGACTGACGGGTCGACTCGTGTCGGAGGTGGAACAGAGATGTTCAGCAAGGTGCTCGTAGCCAACAGAGGTGAGATCGCGCTGCGCGTGATGCGGGCCTGCAAGGAACTGGACGTACCAACCGTGGCTGTCCATTCCGAGGTGGACGAAGACGCGCTTCACGTCAAGTTCGCGGACGAGGCCGTGTGCGTCGGCCCGGCGCACGGTGGCCTGAGCTACCTGGACGTCAAGGCGATCATGTCCGCCTGCGAGGTGACCGGCGCCGACGCGCTCCATCCGGGCTACGGCTTCCTGGCCGAGAACGCCGATTTCGCCGAGGTCTGCGAGGCCCACGACGTCACATTCATAGGACCGACGGCCGACATGATGCGGAGCCTGGGGAACAAGGCGCGGGCGCGCGCCATGATGTCCGCGTGCGGCGTCCCCGTGATCCCGGGGACCGACGGGGTAGTCGCCGACGCCGAGGAGGGGGCCGTTGCCGCGGAATCGCTCGGCTATCCGGTGATGATAAAGGCGGCAGCCGGCGGAGGCGGCAAGGGCATGCGAATGGCGGCGGACAGTGATGAGTTCGCCGCTAACTTCCCGCTGGCCAGAGCCGAGGCCGAGGCCGCGTTCGGTAACAGCGATATCTACCTCGAGAAGCTGATCCTGGAGCCGCGCCACATCGAGTTCCAGATATTGGGGGACAACCACGGCAACGTGGTGCACCTGGGAGAGAGGGACTGCTCGATCCAGCGGCGCCATCAGAAACTCATAGAGGAGTCTCCGTCACCCGCCGTCTCGCCCGAATTGCGCGAGCGCATGGGGGAGGCGGCCGTCCGGGGGGCCAGGGGAGCCGGCTACGTGAGTGCCGGCACAGTGGAGTTTCTGCTGGACTCGCGTGGTGACTTCTACTTCATGGAGATGAACACGCGGATACAGGTCGAGCACCCGGTCACCGAACTCGTCACCGGCGTCGACCTGGTGAAAGAGCAGATCAGGATCGCAGCCGGGGAACGGCTCGGAGTCGAGCAGGCCAGGCTGGGCTTGAGGGGACACGCCATCGAGTGCCGGATCAACGCAGAGGACCCGGAGCGGGACTTCGCTCCCTGTCCCGGGACAGTCAGCGAGTTCTACGTGCCCGGCGGCCCTGGGATCAGGGTCGACACACACGTATACAGCGGCTACGTGATCCCTCCGCATTACGATTCGATGATCGCGAAACTCCTCGCACACGGGAATACCCGGGAAGAGGCCATCGCGCGCATGCGACGCGCCCTCGAGGAATTCGTGGTCGTGGGTGTGGCAACGACGATACCTTTCCACTCGGCCATGATGAACGACCCCGAGTTCAGGGCCGGTACATTCGACACCGGCACACTCGCACGCAAAAAAAAAGCCTATGAGCAGCTGGTCGGAGCCGTCTAGCCATGGAACTCAGCCTGTATGCGCATCCGAATGACTTCTCCGACGCCGAAGCCAAGGGCAAGACCGTCGTTGTCGTGGCCGTTCTGCGTGCTTCCAGCCCCATAGTCCAGGCCTGCGAGAACGGCGTCGAGCGCATCATACCCGTCGCGACGGTTGAGGAGGCCGCGAAGCTGCTGCCCACCCTCGAACGCAAGAAGACCCTCCTGGGCGGCGAGCGGGACGGCCTGCCGATCGACGGATTCGACCTCGGCAACTCACCTCTCGAGTACACCAGTAAGGTCGTCAAGGGGAAGACGCTCATCTTCACCACGTCGAACGGCACGGTCGCGGTCACGAGGAGTGCCTCGGCGAGGGAGATCGTAGTGGGTTGCTTCCTCAACCTGAACGCCGTCGTGACGCACGTCGTATCGAGCCGCGCAAAGAAGGTCGCGGTGCTTTGCGCGGGCGACCTCGGGCGCCTGTCGCTCGAGGATTTCCTTTGCGGGGGCCACGTGGTCGACCGCATCGTGAACGAAACCCGGGCGAGCGCCGCGCTCAACGACGGAGCCGTCGCGGCGAGGGCACTCGCGAACGCGCTCGGTGACGTCGGCAAGGCCGTCAGGAACTCCTCTCACGGGCTCCGCCTCGCGGAACTCGGGTTCGAAGGTGACCTCGAGTTCTGCTCCAGAATCGACAGGTACTCAACTGTCCCCATCGTCGAAGATGGGAGAATCTCCCTGAGTAATCGACTCCGTCGCTAGACGGACCCAGAGGGCCTGAAACGTGGGACTTTTCGACCACATGACGGACGACAGACGGCGGCAGCTGGTCGGCGTACTGCTGCTCTTCCTCGGGCTGCTCATCGGCGTCAGCCTGGCCACTCACGTCTACTTCTCTCTCTCGAGCGACCTGGGCCCTGATATCTGGACGACTCAGCTCGGTTTGCAGAACCGACAGGTGTCTGGGTGGATGTTCGACCTGCTGGGCCTCTGCGCCTGGGTCGCACCACTTCTGCTGATTATGTGGGGATGGAACCGGATCGCCGATCGAGAGCCGGGCCCCCTGGCTCTCAAGAGCGTGTTCATACTGGCGGTCTCGATGATAGTCGTCGCGCTCATCTACACTGTCGGCGGGGAACGAACCGCCACCGTGACCGGCGTGGCCGGGGCGCTCCTGGCCGATCTGGGAATCCGCCACATAGGCAGAGTGGGCACTTTCCTCGCGGGCGCGGGCGGCATCGTCGTCATCGCACTTCTAACCACCGAGTTCGACATCGACACCCTTCTGGCGCCGTTCATCGCGCTGGGCGGCTGGTTGGCAGGCCTCGGAGAATCCGCGTGGGATCGCCTGACTGCGCTTGCCGAGAGAGGACCCCGAGAGCGTGCGCGCCCGGCGGCAAAGCAACGGCGCACACCCAAGCGGGACAGCGCCCGTCCCCGCAGCCGGGCGGCGGGCGGGGCGCCGGCCGGGCAGAGCCGCCGGCCGCGGAGAGCCGAGGCGAAGGCGGCCCGCGACACCGGGACCGAGCATAGGCCGCGCCGCCGCGTCCCCTCGACGCCGGAGATCGTCCAGTCGAAGCGCCGGGCGGTTCCGAAGCGCCCGGTGAAGCGCGTGCCCGTACCCGGCGACTTCCGACTGCCGCCGCTGTCTCTCCTCCGCGATCCGCCCGAGGACAGCCACAACCAGGTCTCGCGCGACGAGCTGCTGGCCAGGTCCCGACTTCTCGAGGAGAAGCTGGGCGATTTCGATGTAGAGGCCACTGTTGTGCAGGTGCACCCCGGACCGATCATCACAAGGTTCGAGATAGAACCGGCCAGGGGAGTCAAGGTCAGCAGGATCGCGAATCTGCAGGATGACCTGGCCCTGGCAATGAAGGCTACCGCGATCAGGATCATCGCGCCCATCCCCGGTCGGGGGGCGGTCGGCATTGAGATCCCTAACGAGCACCCCGCTGTCGTGTACCTCAAGGACACGCTGGCATCTGAGGCCTTCCAGCAGCTCAAGACCGAGATCCCCATCGCGCTCGGCAAGGACACCACGGGGCGTGTCGCCTGCGCCGACCTGGCGAAGATGCCGCACCTTCTGGTAGCAGGGGCCACCGGCTCCGGTAAGAGCATCTGTCTGAACGCGCTCCTGACCGGCATGATATTCCGCTCGACGCCGGCGGAGGTTCGCTTTGTCCTCATCGACCCGAAGCGTCTCGAACTGCCCCGATACGCCGGTATCCCTCACCTGCTGTCGCCGGTCATCACCGACGCCAAGCAGGCAGGGATAGCGCTCCAGTGGCTGGTGAGCGAGATGGACCGGCGCTACGACATCCTCTCGGCGCTGACTGTGCGTGACATAAACGGCTTCAACAGACGCATCGAGAACGGAACCGACCTCGACAGCCTGCCAGAGGGTGACAAGCATCACCTGCCGCATATCGTGGTAGTGGTGGACGAGTTCGCCGACCTGATGGTTCGGGCTCCGCGCGATGTCGAGGCGCCGGTACAGCGGTTGGCACAGATGGCGCGCGCGGTGGGCATTCACCTCGTCTTCGCAACTCAGCGACCGTCGGTCGACGTCATCACCGGCGTCATCAAGGCGAACTTCGCCTCGCGTATCGCCTTCAGGGTCATCTCCATGACGGACTCACGGACGATTCTCGACAGAAACGGAGCGGAGACGCTACTGGGCAGCGGCGACATGCTGTTCCTGCCCACGGGCAAGCCGGACCCCATTCGACTGCACGGCGCGTTCATCTCCAGTGAGGAGACGGCGCGGCTCGTCGCGTTCATGCGCAAACAGGGACCGCCCGACTACATGTTCGACCTCGAGCAGAAGAGCGGCATGGCCAGCAAGCTCGCCGCCACTCAGAAGGACGAGCTCTACGAGAAGGCGCTCGAGATCGTGGTCGGGGTGCAGATGGGATCTACGTCCCTCCTGCAGCGACGCCTGTCCGTCGGCTACGCCCGTGCCGGCCGCCTGATGGACTTGCTCGAAGGCAACGGCATCGTCGGGCCGTTCAAGGGAAGCAAAGCGCGCGACGTGTTGGTCGGACCCGAGTACCTGGAGGAACTGGCAGCCGGACTGATGACCGCGACCGCGCTGGCCGAGCCCTTCGACGACTCGACCGGAGCCGACGACGCGTACGCCGAGGCGGAGTCGGAGGAAGAGAAAGCGGACGCGGGCGGAGAAGAAGAGGAAGAAGAAGAAGAAGAAGAAGAGGAAGAAGAAGAGGAAGAAGAAGAAGAGGAAGAAGAGGAAGAAGAAGAGGATGAGGAAGAAGAGAACTGACCGCCTCAGGGACTCACTTCGCACGCGCGGTCTGACGCTGCTCGTGGGCGTTCTGTTGACCGCAACGCTCATGCCCGCGGCGGCGCTGTCCGAGGAACCCACGCCGGAGTGGAAGGCCGAATCTCAGGCGCGCGCCGAACAGCTTGTACAGCGCTTGATCGACCGCTACGAGGCGTCGGATTCCTATCGGATTCTCTTCACGCAGGAGACGTTCTGGGCGCTGGCGGATACGGTGCTCATCTCCTCCGGAGAGGTGCTCGTCCAGCACCCGCTTCATGTCTGCATCAGATACGATGACGGAAGCAGAGTGGCATCGAATGGCGAGAGCCTCTGGGTTTACACCTCGCAGACCAACCAGTTTTTCGCGACCGCGGTCGACTCCAGCGACGTCGTGATCGACCCGCCGCAATTCCTCCGCCGATTTGAGCTCGACCCCGACAGGCCCTTTCCCACGCCGCAGGTCGAGAGCGCACTCTACACCAACGAGGTCGTCCTGTCTCTGAGGCCCAGGGGCGGCGGCGAACCCAGGAGCATGGACGTCCACATCGACGAACGGGAGCTGCTCGTCACGCAGATAACAGCCCGTTCGTTCTCTTCAGACTGGACGCGTTACAGGATCAGCGAGACCGTGTTCGATGTTCCGACTACGCCTTCGGACTTTGTTGTCGCCATGCCGCCCGGGGCGGTGCGCATCGGCGGGTAGCGAGCAGACCGCGTCCACCTTCAGATCGCGCGGGCCCCAGCGGGACGCGGGGCTCCAGGAACGAGCGGAACCGCACCGCCGCATCACGGTGACCCCCGCCACCCCCCTGAATGGTAATCCTACATGAAGATAGCTGTCATCACTCTCGGCTGCCCGAAGAATCTCGTGGACACGGAGGTCATGCTGGGACTCCTCGCGAACGACGGCCATGAGTTCGCGGCTGACGCCGGGGACGCCGACATGGTAATAGTGAGCACGTGCTCATTCATCTCGGCGGCCGTCCTCGAGTCGCGCGCCGTCGTCGACGAGTGCCTCGAGCTCAAGCGCGCCGGGGCGGTCGAGCACGTTATCGTCGCCGGCTGTCTCCCGCAGCGCTACGCCAACGCGACATGGGAGATGTTCCCCGGTGTGGACGCCGTTGTCGGATGTTCGGACTTCGAGAAGATCGCGAACGTCGTTCGAGAGGTCGCGTCAGGCCGCAGCGTCTACAAGGTCGGCGTTCCCGATGCGCTCTACGACGAGCGGTCGCCTCGCGTGCGCGGGACACCCGCACACATTGCTTATGTCAAGATAGCCGAGGGCTGCGGCAACTGTTGCAGCTACTGCACGATTCCGTCCATACGTGGCGCTTTGCGAAGTCGAACGCTTCCGTCCGTGGTCCGCGAGGTTGTAGCTCTGGTCGACGGGGGCGTCAGGGAGGTCAATCTCATCGCTCAGGACACAACCGCCTACGGCACGGACTTTGCATCGGACGTGACATTGCCCGCGCTTCTGTTCGCGCTCGCAGACACCGGTGTACCGTGGATTCGCATTCTGTACACGCACCCGGCGCACGTGACCGACGAGCTTCTGTATGCCATGTCCGAGGTGGAGTCTGTCGTGCCGTATCTGGACATGCCCATCCAGCACATTTCCGACAGGATTCTCGCCGCCATGGGTCGCCGGACGGACGGTGAGCGCATCCGCTCCCTCGCTCGGCGCACGCGCGAGACGATTCCCGGAGTCGCCATCAGGAGTTCGGTCATCGTTGGCTTCCCGGGGGAGACCGACGAGGAATTCGGCGAACTCCTCTCGTTCATTCGCGACGGGAACGTGGATCATCTGGGCGTCTTCGAATACTCGCCGGAGCCGGGAACGCCCGCTTTCTCTCTGGCCGGACGCATCGAGCAGGATATCGCGTCGGCGCGCGCGCGCGCCCTCATCGAGACGATGGAGGAACTGACGGAGGCCCGCGGACGAAGCATGGTCGCGAAGGAGATGGTCGTGCTCGTCGACAGCGCGGGGGCAGCCTGCGAGGGGCGGCCGGCCGTCGCGCGGACGGCCGGGCAAGCCTGGGAGATGGACGGCACGGTATGCGTGGAGCCTGACAAGTCGGGTCCCGGGGCGGGCGATTTCGTGCGGGTCAAAGTGACGGGCGTGGCGGGGTTTGACCTGAACGCGACCCTCGTGTAGCG
>JAUWLR010000073.1 GCA_030613615.1 Candidatus Eiseniibacteriota bacterium | reverse complement strand
TCCTGGAAACCAAGAATGAAGGGCGATCCAAAGGGCGCCAGGCAGATACTACAGATCTACCTCGCCTCCAAACCAGCACCCCTCCCGTAGGGGACATTATCTCGTTGCAGTTAGGAGGACAGAATCTCGTTGCTTAAACAGAGTGGGGCCCCGTCCTCCGGGGCGTTCTCTCGTTGACGCCCCGCACCGAGCGCCCTATATTGGGGGCAGATGTGGCACGATGACGATTCCCACGGAGGAACGACATGGAGAAGGACACGGTCGGTGGCGCCACGGGCATTGACGGCTATCTGTTCAGGTTGATAGCCACGTTCGAGGCGGCCGCAATGCAGCAGCTCGGGAAGATAGCACATCCTCTGACCGGCGATGTGGAGGTGGACCTCCCGAGCGCGAGCGACTCGATCGAGATGCTCGCTGCCATTCAGCGCAAGACGGACGGCAACCTCAATGCGGATGAGAAGCGACTGCTGGAACATGTTCTGTATCAGCTCAGGATGAACTACGTCGACGTGGCGAAGGAGCAGGGGGAGGCCAAGGCGGAAGAGGCGCCGGCCGGTGATGCGGATGGCCCCGATGCCGGGGAGGCCGGGGCGGCTTCCGATGAACCGAAGGACGAGGCCGCTGCCGATGAGCCTGCGGCCGATGCGGTTCCCGATACGGGGGAGGAGCAGACCGGATGAGACGGTCCGGGCGGATCTCCCGCTTTCCGAGACGCCTCGTGCGTGGTCTGACTATGCACAGTGTACTGGTTGCCTCGCTCCTGGTGCTCCAGCTGCCGGCTGCCGCCGCCGGTCTGCCGGGGTGGGACGGAGGCGCTTCGCCCGGCGGCTCCGACCTCCTCCTTGTGCGGACGGCCAGTCTCCAGACCAGGGGTGTGCTGACGGTCCGTGTGGCAGGAGACCACTACGAGTCGCTGGACGCCGCTGAGTTCCTGGGAGAGGAAACGGCCGGTCGGTACACCACACTGTGCGTAGGGGCCTCATACGGACTGACGACATGGCTCGAACTCTCGGCCCGCGTGCCCGTGCGGCGCACCGTCTGGGGCGACGGCGGCAGTTCTCAGGACGCGGCAGGACTCGATTCGCCGGTCATCGGCGTCAAGCTGGGCGTGCCGGTCGACTGGTCCGTGCTGTCGTTCGCCCTGGACGGGCGCGTGGGTCTGCCCGTCGGGTCTGAACTCAGGCTTGACGGGGCGGACGGTGGCAGTTTTCACCTGACCGGCGGTTCCGATACCGATTGGGAGGCCGCTTTGCTGGTGACCGCGGACTTCACGGACCGGCTGCCACTGAGGTTCCACGCGAACGTGGGATGGGCGTCCCACGGGAACGAGGCCTTCGGACGGCGTTTCTTCCCCGACCACTACCCTGCGGTCCCGGAGGGCGGAGACGGCACCGACAACGATGCCCTACTCCTGCGTTGCGCCGTCGAGTTCCCCGGGCGGAAGGTCGACCTGTTCACCGAGTTCCGGGGGGACATCCTGAACGGGAGAGAGCTGGTTGCTCTCAAGGAGAACCCCCTGACCATCATGCCGGGTGTGCGTGTGCGGTTCGGCTCCAGCTGGATCGCGACCGGTGGATTGTCGATTAGCCTCGCCGGCGACGACCGCGCCACGCCGGACTTCGACCCTCGGGAAGCCTATCCCGACTGGGAAGCTACGCTGATGGTTGCGTACGCGTGGCCCGTCTTCGCTGCGGACACTGACGGGGACGGCATCCCCGACTTCCGAGACGAGTGTCCCAGGGACGCTGAGGACGTGGACGGCTTCCTCGATGACGACGGCTGTCCCGATCCGGACAACGACTTGGACGGTATCCCCGACGGCCTGGACGGCCAGCCGCTTCTGATGGAGGACTACGACGGGTTTGAGGATGAGGACGGCGTGCCGGACCTTGACAACGACGGCGACGGCATCGTCGACGAGCGCGACATGTGCCCGGATGAGCCGGAGGACCTGGACGGGGTCGAGGACGAGGACGGATGTCCGGACGACTAGGTGAAAGCGGGAAGCAGGTTCACAGAAACCCGGTGCCGACCGTCGACATTATCATCGAGCGCCAGGGTGGCATCGTGCTGATAGAGAGGCGCAATCCGCCGCCGGGGTGGGCGCTGCCAGGCGGGTTCATCGACCGGGGGGAGAGCGCGGAGGACGCCGCGGTCCGCGAAGCCCGTGAGGAGACCGGCCTGACGCTCGTCGACCTCCACCAGTTCCACGTCTACTCGGACCCGGCCAGGGACCCGAGACTACACACCATCACCACGGTGTTCGTTGCCCGCGGGTCAGGGAACCTGTCCGCCGGGGACGACGCGGCCGGCGCGCGCGTGTTCGATCCCGCCGGGCTTCCCGGGGACGTGGCGTTCGATCACCGTGAGATAATCACCGATTATATCTCGGGCAGGTGGGACCGGACGTAGCGGTGTCCGGCACGCTGGCCGTAGCGGTGTCCGGCACGCCGGCCGCAGCGGTGTCCGGTACGCTGCCCCGCGGCAGGGGCCGTGGGGCGTCTTTTCGCGGTTCAGCCTTTGTTCTTCGCCTCGAGGTCCTTGGCCTCGTTCCACACGCGGTCCATCGCCTCGAGCCCGACCTCGCTCAGGTCCCTGTCTCTGAACCTGTCCTCGATCAGAGCGAACCGCCTGCGGAACTTGAGGTTCGCTTTTCTCAGGGCGGCTTCCGGATCGACCTCGAGCGTGCGCGCGACATTGACGATGGCGAAGAGGAGGTCGCCGAGCTCCTCTTCGTACTTCTCCGCGCGTTGGTCCGATATCTCCTCGTGAAGTTCGGCCAGCTCCTCATCGACCTTCGCCAGAACTTCCGCCAGTCTCTCCCAGTCGAACCCAACGGCGGCCGCCTTCTCCTGGAGTCGGCGGGCGGTGAGCAGGGCGGGGAAATCCCTCGGCAGTCCGTCGAGGATGGACGTCCGTCCCAAGTGGCTCTTCTCGGGGAGCTTCGTCGTTTCCCAGTGGGTTCGCACCGCGTCCGGTGTCGATGCTACCTTGTCACCGAAGACATGCGGGTGACGACGCCTGAGCTTCGCGTCGATTCCTTCGACGACCGAAGTCAGGTCGAATCGATTCTCCTCTTCCGTCATCCTGGCTATGAACACGATGAGGAACAGCAGGTCGCCCAGCTCGTCGCGGAGTTCCTCGTCGTTATCGGTGTCCATGGCCTCGAGGACCTCGTGGAATTCCTCCACGAGATGAGGACGAATGGTGGCCACGGTCTGCGCGCGGTCCCACGCGCACCCGCCAGGCGAGCGGAGCGTGGCCGTCAGGTCGACGAGTCTCTCGAAGGCGTCACTGGGCTTGCTTGACATCTGGTCTGTTCCTCTCCGTTACCGGGTGTCTGTCGGTGCGGCCCGGGCAGTGGTCGCCTGCAGCGGCCGCAGGATAGACGGCACATGGCTCCTATGTCGTCCTTGTGCGCGGCGGGCGAGCGTGTGGCACGAGTGCAACGATACTAGAGCACCGGCCGCTTTTCAATCGCAAGTCATAGTCCGGTGCGGCGCTGCACGGGCAGGCCGCTAAGCGCCGGCCCTTTGAGCTGCGGCGACAGAGGGCTTGACCGCGTTTGCTCTTTGACGCGAACAGACGGGCGGAAGGCCGCGTCAGGCGAAAGAACTTGCGGCCCCATGGGTGCTGTGCTACTTAGTATGGCTTTGGTGCGGGCCGGACATCAGAGACCTCGGAAAGGGTGCGCCATGCGATTCTCCACGTGGGTTGAGATCGACCTGGATGCCTTGGCGCACAACATCGGCGAGGTGCGAGCGCGCATCGCGGCCGGCGAGAGGATCCTGCTTGTAGTCAAGGCGGACGCCTATGGCCACGGAGCGGTGGAGGTGTCGCGGGCAGCCGTGACAGCAGGCGTCGATATGCTTGGCGTCGCGACGCTCCAGGAGGGAATCGAGCTCAGGCAGGCCGGGATCGCATCTGCGATCCTCATTCTGAGCCCTCCTATGGAGAGCGAGACGCGAGACGTCATCGAGTACGACCTCGCGTGCACCGTCCCGAGCCTGGCAATAGCGCGGGCTCTGTCCCGTGTCTGCGTCGATCGTGGCAAGACTGGTTCCGTGCACGTGGAAGTGGACACCGGTATGGGGCGAAGTGGTGTCGGACTGGAGGAGGCTCTTCCGTTCGTGACCGCGGTGGGGAAGCTCCCCAGTCTGTCCCTGGACGGCGTCTACACGCATTTCCCAGCTTCGGACGACGATGTGGCGTTTACGAGAGGCCAGGTGTCGGAGTTCGCGCGCCTGCTGGAGCGGCTGGACAGGAAGGGGATAGCGGTTCCCCTGAGGCACGCGGCCAACAGCGCTGCCCTGCTCGGCGTGGCGGAATCACTCGCCGCGCCTTTGAACATGGTTCGCCCAGGGCTGATGGTCTACGGCCTCAGGCCCTCGGGTGGCTCGTCGGAAGAGGCACAGCTTGTGCCCGTGATGACCTTCAAGTCCCGGATAGCCCAGATACGGGAGCTGCCGGAGGGACATCCGATCAGCTATGGCATGACCTTCAGGACTCCGAGGGCGATGCGGATAGCGGTGGTCCCTGTGGGCTACGGGCACGGATACAGCTGGAGGCTCTCGAACACGGGCGAGGTGCTCGTGCGCGGCGAGAGGGTCCCGATCGTCGGGCGCGTGACCATGGACGTGACGCTCGTTGACGTCGATGCGCTTCCTGACGCGCGTGTGGGGGACGAGGTGGTGCTTTTCGGGCGGCAGGGAGTCGGGGAGATCACGGTGGACGAGGTCGCCGCCCGCGTGGGCACGATCAACTACGAGCTCATCTGTGGGATCGGCAAGAGGGTCACCAGGGTCTACATCAAGAGCGGCGAGACCGTGGGAATGCGGACGCTCACAGAGCGCAGGGCGGTTGGGAGAGGGCGGTGGGGGGACGAGAAGTGAGTTTCCTCGGCCTTGCGGTGGGCCGGGACGGTCAGTGGACACCCGTTCACGGATGTGCGAACGAGGAGTTTCCGGATTCCGTAAGAGGATCTCTCTGACGATGGCGTTCGGGGACTGGCGAGGTTCGAGACGTCTTGAATCGACGTGGGGGCGGCGCCATGTGGCGATGCCCCCGCTTCGTGTGCCGGCGGGACGGCCTCCGGGAGCGGTTTCCGTCTTGAAGGTCGGGAAGTTCGCATGCTACCATGCGCTGGTCAGGAGGATCCGGCAGAGAGGAGCATCCTTGAGCGACGACGAGCTGATTGGGCTGGCAAGAGAGGTCAAGGAGAACGCACACGCGCCCTACTCCGGGTTCCGGGTAGGGGCGGCGCTTCTCGCGCGGGACGGGCGCGTCTTCACGGGCGTGAACGTCGAGAACGCGTCAATAGGTCTGTCCGTCTGTGCGGAGAGGAACGCGATTGCGCGCGCGGTAGCGGACGGCGCGACCGACTTCGCCAGGCTGGCGATCGTGACGGACTCGATGGACGAGCCGACCATGCCCTGTGGTGTCTGCCGACAGGTCATCTGGGAGTTCGCCCGGGACCTGCCCATCATCATAGAATCGAAGCCGGACCACAGGGTTCACACGACCATAGCGGAGCTGTTCCCCCGCCCCTTCACTTCCTACAAGAGCTAGCGTACGGGCGCCACGTTTCCTGACAGCGGGAGGATCCACTCAAGAGATGGACAGAGACCACGTCGAGAAGGTAGTCAGAGAGGTCCTGGAGTCCTCACGGGAGGTTCCTGGGACGGCCGTACCGCCTTCCCGGGGTCTGGTGGCCGTCGGGTCCGACCACGGTGGGTTCGCGCTCAAGGAGGCCCTGAAGCGCTATCTGGCCGAGGAACTCGGTTTTCGCGTGAAGGACGTCGGTACAACGGACGAGACCGCCTGCGACTACCCTGACTTCGCCCACAGGGTGGCCACGGCCGTCGCGAGCGGGGAGTGCTACCGGGGGATCGTGGTCGACGGCGCAGGAATTGGTTCGTCCATGGCCGCGAACCGGGTCCCGGGAGTGCTCGCTGCCTGCTGCCACGACGTCAAGACCGTCGTGAACAGCAGAGAGCACAACAACGCGAACGTCCTGACCATCGGGTCGGGCGTCGTCGGGCGCGGCCTCGCGCGTCAGATGGTCCGCGTGTGGCTCGCCACGGACTTCGCCGGAGGACGTCACGAACGCCGGGTTCAGAAGATCCTCGACCTGGAGAAGCTATGGACAGAGAAGAGCTAGTCGCGAGGGTCACAAGCGAGGTCATGTCCCGTCTGGGACTTCCCTCCGGGCCGAGCGGCACGGGCGCGGCAGGGGAGTGCGACCCGTGCACCGCGGGCGGCCTGTGCGTTGAGAAGCGCCCCGAAGACGTCGACTCCATCATCGCTTCGGGGGCCGACAGGATCAGTGCGACGAGCGGTGTGGGTGACGCCGGCGAGCGGATGGCCTCCATGATAGACCACACGGTCCTGAAGCCGTCGGCGTCGAGAGAGGACATAGAGAAGCTGTGCGAGGAGGCGCGGCGCTTCCGCTTCGCCTCGGTGTGCGTCAACCCCTGCTACGTGCCGCTGTGCGCTCAGATGCTCCGCATGACCAGTGTGAAGGTCTGCACGGTCGTCGGCTTCCCGCTGGGGGCCAACCGCTCCGAGGTCAAGGCGTTCGAGACGGAGCGCGCCATCAGTGACGGCGCGCAGGAAGTCGACATGGTCATCAACGTGGGCGCCCTTAAGTCGAAGGACCACGAGTTGGTCGAGAGTGACATCCGCGCGGTGGTGGAGATGTGCAGGAGCATCGTGGTCTCGAAAGTCATTATCGAGGCTGCTCTGCTCACGGATGAGGAGAAGGTCACCGCGTGCACCCTGGCGAAGGCGGCCGGAGCGGATTTCGTCAAGACGTCCACGGGGTTCGGGCCCGGGGGTGCTACTGCCCACGACGTGGCGCTCATGCGTGGGGTGGTGGGGGAGGACATGGGAGTGAAGGCCGCTGGTGGGATACGCGACGTGGAGACGGCGGAGGAGATGATCGCCGCGGGAGCCTCCAGGATCGGAGCGAGCGCCAGCGTCAAGATAGTCGGCGGGTAAGGTGCGGCGGACGCCGAGAGCGCGGGGCGGCGGCAGTGACGCGCCCAGGACCTGGTGAGCGAGCCGGCGGAAGGCGCCGGTTTGCTGTTTGAGGGGAGTCGGCTTGAACGCGTATGAGATCATCCTCCGGAAGCGCGAGGGCGAGGAACTCACGGTCGAGGAACTCGAGTTCATGGTGCTCGGTTTCGTCGACGGGCGTGTCGAGGACTACCAGATGTCGGCCTTCCTGATGGCCACGTTCTTCTCCGGTGCGACCGACGCGGAGACCGAGGCACTCACCAGGATCATGCTGGACTCTGGCGAGGTGCTCGACATGAGCGGCGTCCTTGGCCCCAAGGTGGACAAGCACTCGACAGGCGGCGTAGGCGACAAACTCTCCCTGATCGTGGCCCCCGTGGCCGCGGCGGCCGGCGTACGCGTGCCGATGCTCTCCGGACGCGGTCTCGGTCATACGGGAGGCACTCTCGACAAGCTCGAGTCGATACCCGGCATGCGTACGGACTTCCCGCCGGAGGAGTTCGCGGAGCTCGTTGCGGACGTCGGCATGGCCATTGTCGGCCAGTCCCCGCAGCTCGTCCCGGCCGACCGGAAGATGTACGCCCTGCGCGACGTCACCGCGACCATCGAGTGCATCCCCTTGATAGTCGGCAGCATCCTCTCGAAGAAGCTCGCGGCGGGGCTCGACGGCCTTGTGCTCGACGTGAAGGTGGGACGCGGCGCGTTCATGGGTGACATCGAAGAGGCCCGTCGGCTGGCGGCGGCGCTCGTGCGGACGGCGGGACGTCTGGGTCTGCCCGCGGTGGCGCTCCTGACCGACATGGCATCTCCTCTCGGCCGGACGGTCGGGAATGCGCTGGAGGTCAGAGAGTCGATCGAGGTCCTGAAGGGCGATGGCCCCTCCGAGGTCCGCGAGATCAGTCTGGTGTTGGCTTCACGGATGATACTCATGGCCGGGCTGGCGTCCGGCGCCGAAGAGGCGGAAACGCTCGCCACCGACGCTCTGGACGACGGACGGGCGATGGAGGTCTTCTCGCGGTTCATCTCGGCCCAGGGCGGTGACGCCGGGGTCATCGAGAACCCGGATGCGCTGCCGCGCGCGGCAGCGGTCGCCGAGGTCGTAGCACCCGGCGATGCGTTCGTCACCGTCGTCGACGCACTGATGGTGGGTCTCGCGGCAACAGCGCTGGGCGCTGGACGCAGGACGGTGGATGAGACGGTCGATCCCGCAGTGGGCATCGAGATCGTGGCCCCGATAGGTACCGCCGTGGGTAAGGGAGACGTCGTGGCGCTGGTTCACGCCCGGGGGAAGGACGAAGCCGAGGGCGCACTCCCGAGGGTCGGAGCGGCGTTCGGCTACGGGCCGGACCGGCCTCACGTGGGCGGCCGGATGCTGGAGGTATCCGAGTAGGTACTGAGGGAAGACGGGCCACGGTCGACCCGCCCGGCGAAACCGGCCCGCGGCGTCCGGTCTGAGATCCCACTACGTTCTCTACAGTCCGAACACGCGGTACCTTCCCCGGCCGCGCGAGTGGGCGCGGCACTGCCTGACGGGTTCGCTGCCCTGTATGAAGACCTCCTCCAGCGTTTCCTCGCAGTCGCTCCCGGCCAGCTCTCCAGTCTGGGCGCAGATTCTTCGCGTGACCACTCCCGGCGGTGCTTCGAAGGCGTTCTTGGGCACGCCCACGTGCGCGGCCTTCATGAACTCCGTCCATACCGGCAGGGCGACCTTCGCGCCGGTCATCTTTTCGCCGATCGAACGCCTGTCGTCGAAACCGCCCCACACGCCACAGACCACGGTCGGTGTGAAGCCAACGAACCATGCGTCGGTGCAGTCGTTGGTCGTTCCCGTCTTGCCCGCGGCCGGGTGGCTGAAGCCCCAGGCCCGGGCCGCCCAGCCCGTCCCGCCGTTTATCACGCTCTCAAGCATGCTGGTGACGACGAACGCCGTTGCCGGCGAGATGGCCTCGTAGCTGGAAGCCATGTGCGTCCTGAGGACGCGGCCGTTCCTGTCCTCGATCCTCTCCACGGCGTACGGTTCCAGGCGTGTGCCCTGGTTGGCGAGGACCGCGTACGCCTTGACCATGTCGAAGAGCGTGACCTCGCCGCTTCCGAGTGCGAGCGAGTAGACATTCGCGAGCCGGGTCGTGATGCCCATGTCATGGGCGTACCGGGCTACCTGGTCCGGTCCTACCATGATGCCCAGCTTGATGGCCGGTATGTTGATCGACCGCTTGAGCGCGTAGCGAAGCCGCACCGTGCCGTGGAACTCCATTGAGTAGTTCCTCGGCATCCAGTCGGTCGGCTCTTCTATGGTGAGATCCTCGTCCTCCAGATCCTCCAGCTTCCACATCGGCCCCGCGCCGGGGATGAGGATGGGCGCGTCCATGATCGTGTCCGCGGGGGTGAAGCCGTTGTCGATGGCCGCCGTGTAGACGAACGGCTTGAAGCCGGAGCCGGGCTGCCTCGGGGCCTGCGTCGCCCTGTTGAACTGGCTGTCCTTGAAGTCGCGCCCTCCGACCATGGCGACGATGCCACCGGTCGAGACGTCGACGGCGAGAAGAGCCCCCTCGATGTAGGGAATGTGTTTGAGCGTGTCCGGGTCGAACTCGTCTCCATGCTTGATCGGGAAGTCGTACTCGTGCTCCAGCGCTGAGAAGCGTTCCTCGAGCAGCCTGTCGGCGGTGCGCTGCAGTTCGGCGTCCAGGGTGGTGTGTATGCTCAGGCCTCCGGCGTAGAGCATCTCGGCCCCGTACTCGGCTATGACCTCTCTGCGGACGTGCTCGATGAAGTGGGCGCCGGCCGGCATGCCGTCGTCAGGCCCGACCACGCCCAGCGGCATCGTGTCGGCGACGGCGGACTCCTCGGTCGTGATGGCGCCGTCCGCCACCATCATAGAGAGGACCAGAGTCCGGCGCATCTCGGCGCGGTCGGGGTGCCTCCTGGGGGAATAGCCACTCGGGTTCTTGGGGAGCCCCGCTATGAGCGCGGACTGTGCCAGGTCCAGCTCTGACGCCGGGATGCGGTAGAGGTTCTGAGCGGCCGCCTCCACGCCGTAGGCTCCTCCACCGAAGTAGATCTGGTTGAGGTAGAGCTCGATGATCCTGTCCTTCGAGTAAGTCTGCTCGATGCGCAGGGCGAGGAGCGCCTCCTTGAGCTTCCTCGTCAGGCTGACCTCAGGTGTGAGGAAAAGGCTGCGCGCGAGCTGCTGCGTGATCGTGCTTGCTCCCTGAACCACCTTCCCCGCACGGACGTTCGTGATGGCGGCGCGGAGGACCGCGTAGAGATCGACGCCCCAGTGCTGCCTGAACTCGCGGTCCTCGGTGGCGATGATGGCGTTGACCAGATAGGGCGAGACGCGGTCCAGCCCGACCACCACACGGTTCTCTCTGAAGAACTCGTGAAGGATCTCTCCGTGGCGGTCGTACACCGTCGTGCCGACCGTCGGCTCAATGGACTCGAGGAGGGAGGGAGAAGGCAGATCCCTGGATAGCCAGAGAATGGCGCCCACCAGCGTCAGCGTGATGGCGACGAGCACCACGACGAAAGTCAGGAACCAGCTCTTGAGCAATGCCACGTTCTTGAACTCCCGGAGTTTCCCCCAATGAGGAGCGGGCCCACCACGGCCCGCCAGCAAGGTACCGCAGTTCGCTGGCCCTGTCAAGGCGCAGGGTCCGCCCCGAGCCATGGGGTCCTGCTCGCCGAGGAGACCCATCGCATCAGGATCCCGCTGCATCCGCTTCCCCTTTTCTCTTGCCTGTTTGTACCCCGGTTGGTATGTATTTGCAGTATCCGGCCTCTCCGGCTCTAGCACCAGACGCCGGGGAGGCGAGTTCTCTTCGCTCGCGGAGGGGCACCCGCGGAAGGGCACCCACCGAGTCCGTGCGTGTGAGTGCAGAGTAGGAGTCAAGAAGGAGGGAAACGGTGCCGAGCGCCAAAGAGCAGATGGCCGCGCTCCTGGTGGGTGCGGTAGAGGTCATCAAGGAGGAGGAGCTACTGCAGAAGCTCGAGCGCGCTGAGCGCGAGGGCAGGCAGCTCATCATCAAGCAGGGCTTCGACCCCTCGGCGCCGGACCTTCACCTCGGTCACGCCATAGGCCTCAGGAAGCTGCGCCAGTTCCAGGACCTGGGTCACAAGGTCATCATTATCATCGGGGACTACACGGGCATGATCGGTGACCCGACCGAGAGGTCGGAGACCAGACCGCGGCTGACCCACGAGCAGGTGCTCGCGAACGCGGAGAGCTACAAGCAACAGGTGTTCAAGATCGTCGATCCCGATCCCTCTCGTCTGGAGATCGTCCTGAACGGGAGCTGGTTCAGCGAGATGTCCTTCGGGGACGTAATGGAACTGGCCGGCAAGTACACGGTCGCGCGGATTCTCGAGCGGGACGATTTCTCCCGGAGGTTCAAGAGCGAGCAGCCCATCAGCATCCACGAGCTCTTCTATCCTCTGATGCAGGGGTACGACTCTGTGATGATCGAATCTGATGTCGAGCTGGGGGCAACGGAGCAGAAGTTCAACTGCCTCGTCGGCCGGGATCTGATGAAGGCCCACGGCCTCGAACCCCAGGTTGTCATGCTTCTTCCGGTCCTTGAAGGAACGGACGGTGTCCGCCGGATGAGCAAGAGCATCGGCAACTACATCGGGATCAGCGAGTCGCCGAAGGAGATCTACGGGAAGACGATGTCGATCCCGGACTCCATGATCATGAGATACTTCGAGCTGGCCACGACTTCATCGCCGGCGGAACTCGCGGCCATACGGAAGACGCTCTCGGAGCCGGACACCAACCCGAGAGATCTGAAGCGCCGGCTCGGCGGTGTGATCGTCACGATGTACCACGGTCCGGACGAGGCGGAGATGGCGGAGGAAGAGTTCGACCGCATCTTCGCGAAGGGTGGTGTCCCGGATGAGATTCCAGAGCCCGCCATCACCGTGGAGGGACAGAGCGACCGGGGAGCCGTCTGGATAGTCGCCCTCCTCGTGGCAGCAGGGCTGGCGCGCAGCAACGGGGCGGCCAGGAGGCTTATCGAGCAGGGTGGAATAAGACTTGACGGGAATGTGGTCTCTGACGTAGACTCCACTCTTGCCGTGTACGACCCGCATCTTCTGCAGGCGGGCAAGCGCCGGTTCGTCCGGATCCTCCCTGAGAACGTGACACTCTCGGGGGAGTAGAAGGGCCTTCAGGCGCGATGAGAATAAAGTGGTAGGAAGACCGACAAAACGCTTGACAGGAACTGTGGGTCTGACTACAATAATACGGTTGCCGCGTAACCTGGTGGGTTACCTGCTGGGAGCGGGGACGATTAGCTCTTTGACATTTGAATAGCGTGTAGGTCGAGTAGCTTGATGTGGGCCCTGTCGGCGACCGCGCTTGTCGCGGATGTCGAACAGGGTGACCCGACTAAACAATTCCTGAATGACGTGAACCAC
>JAUWLR010000041.1 GCA_030613615.1 Candidatus Eiseniibacteriota bacterium | reverse complement strand
TCGCGAGCGGAAGATGGACGTGGAGCTTACCGACGCGGCGAGGGAGATGATCGCGCGAGAGGGGTTCGACCCCGTGTATGGGGCGCGTCCGCTGAAGAGGGCGCTTCAGCGCGAAGTGCAGAACCCGTTGGCGGTCAGGATTCTCGAGGGGGAGTTCGAGGCCGGGGACACGGTTCTCGTGGACGTGAAGGATGGAGCTACGGTCTTCTCCGTGAAGAAGTAGACTGAGGGTCTTCGGAAGCCGACGACCGCTCCGCTGAACCCGGAACCCCGGTCAAACGCCCTATCCGGTGATGAGCCTGGCCACTCTGAGCAGCTCCAGGTCGATCTCCTTCCTGTGGCTGCAGACGTCGGCGAGAGGCACGAGCACCGTCTCATTACATACGATCCCGACCATCTGAGCGCTGGCCCCGGACACCGTGGCCTCGACGGCGGCGTAGCCCATTCGGCTGGCGAGCGTCCGGTCAAAGGACGTTGGTGAACCGCCACGCTGCACGTGGCCGACGATGCTGACCCTGTAGTCGTAGCCGGTGCGCTCCCGGACCGCGGCGGCGAACGCGATGGCGCCACCTTCGTAGGCTCCCTCGGCGACCACGACAATGAAGCTCGTCTTCCCCCGCTTCTTGCCCTCCGCGAGAATGCTGCAGGTCTGATCGATATCGAGGACTACCTCGGGGACCGCGATCTCCTCCGCGCCACCTGCCAGCCCCACCTCGAGCGCTATCGCACCGCAGTACCTCCCCATCACCTCGATGAAGAAGATCCTGTCGTGGGAATCAGCCGTGTCGCGGATCTTGTCGATGGACTCGAGCGCGGTGTTCACCGCCGTGTCGAATCCGATCGTGTCGTCGGTTCCCACGATGTCGTTGTCGATGGTCCCGGGAACACCCACGACGGGTACACCATGTTCGTTCGACAGGTCCAGCAGTCCGCGGAAGGTGCCGTCACCGCCAATACCTATCAGTGCATCGACGCCGGCGTCGGCCAGCTTCCTGGCCGCTTCGGCTCTGCCGTCCGCTTCCCTGAAGGCCGCCGATCGGCTGGTCTTGAGAATGGTTCCGCCAAGCTGGATGATGTTCGACACGGAGCTGACGTCGAGGTTCATGAAGTCGCCGGCGATGAGACCCGTGTAGCCGCGGATGATACCGGTGACCCCGATGCCGCGCGCCACCGCCGTCCTGACGACCGCCCTGATGGCGGCGTTCATGCCAGGGGCGTCGCCTCCGCTTGTGAACACGCCGACGTTCGTCACGTCCGCCATGAACAGGTCTCTCCTCCCGGCTCGTGCCGGGCGTTTCGGTGTCATGTGTTGAGTGGGATCAGAGAGCTATTTCAGGAGGACCATCTTCCTGGAAGCGCTGAACTCCCGGGCGTCCAGGCGGACGAAGTAGATCCCGCTCGCCACGCTGCGCCCGCGGCTGTCGCGGCCGTCCCAGGTCACTCTATGAGTGCCCGGATCGTGGTGACCGGAGTATAGCGTCGCGATGCGTCTGCCCGCAACGTCGAAGACGGCAATGTCGACGCTGCCACCACCGGCGGGAATGTCGTAGTCGACCGAGGTGACGGGATTGAACGGGTTGGGCGAGCTGTGGCCCAGCCGGAACATCGACGGCACGGGCTCCTCATGCTCAACGAGATCGCGCCCACCGGTACCCGACTCAGGGGGCACTAGCAGGTAGGGCCAGTAGCGGACGTATCCAATGAAGATCCTGCCGTCCGGTGGAGCCGCGCCCCACCAGTTGCCCCTGATCTGGAGGGGGAATCCCCCGCTGTTGTAGTTGGCCACGGCGGCCGTCGGGTTGTCCATGACGCTATTGTTCCCGGTCCCGTCGTGGATTAGATCCCCCAGATTCGGTGCGCCGCTCGACTCCGCGGAGACCCCGATAGTGTTGCCGGAGATGGTGGTCCAGCAGACCGTGGGCGCCGAGAGCCTGCGGCAGAGGATGCCGTTCAGCGAGTTGTCCGTGATCGTGCACGCGTTGAAGCTCGGCGAGGACGTCTGGATCAGCGCGCCGTGCCCCGCGTTCAGGCTCATGGTGCACGTGTCGATGGAGGCGTCCGAGTGCCTGTAGCACAAGAGGCCACTGCCGTCGGTCGTGTTCGTGAACGAACTCCTCATGATGCCGTGGGACGCGTAGTCGTCGCACCAGAGTCCTGCCGAGACATTTCCGTCGAAGACGCAGTCCGTTATGGTCCCGCTCCCGCCGCTCAGATACGCGCCCAGGTTGTCCGACCGCGAGAAAGTGCTTGCCGTCGCGTCGAGTGCGCACCCTGTCAGACGGGCTCCGATGACGTTCTCGTACAACCTGCAGTCATCCAGGACGACCGTGGCCTCGTTCCCTAGAATGCCGACGGCCGCGTTTGAGATGAGACACGACGAAAGAGCCGCGGACGACCCGGCTTTGAGGTCGATCCCACCCCAGCTGTTGGGTGTACGCTCCGGCGTGGAACGCATGATGACCTCGGCGCCGGGGCGCCCGATGGCGGACAACTGGCCGTAGACCTCCAGTGACGGTGAGACGTCGCTGGCGAACTCCAGCACGGCGTCCGGAAGAACCGTCACCGTGGCGCCCTGTTCGATGGTGACGTCACCTGTGATGAGGTACCTTCCGAACAGCGTCGCGTCCTCGGCTATGCTGCCCTCGAAGGGCTGAACCAGGATCCCGGTCCTCGCGTGATTCCCCCCGGGACCCCGCCACTCCACGACGGGCTCGAAGGCTGCTCCGCTGAACTCGAACGCGAAGACCTGTCCATCGCACGACGACACGCACGTCTCCAGAGCTCCGTCACCCGTAAGATCGGCGACGAACGGGGAGGCGCACCCGGCACCCGGTACGGGAACGGGCGGCACAAGCCAGTCGCCGTCCGAGTTGAGCATGTGCAGGAGGCCATCTTCCGTCAGAACGACGATCTCCATCTCAGTGTCGCCCCTCAGGTCCGCGACGGCGAGAGAAGCCGTGGGTCTCGAGGAAAGTGGGGAACTCCAGCTTTCGACGCCGTTCTTGAGCGCGTAGATTGTCCCTGCCGCGGTCCCGGTCACAACGTCAGCGACTCCATCGGAGTCGATATCACCGATGGCCAGCGCCACCGCGGTAGTGTCCAGGGCGGCTGTCCAGCTCCCGGTGCCGTCCTCAGCGTTGATGCTGTACACGCTGCCACCGATGGCGACGATCTCGAGCATGCCGTCGTCATCGAGGTCGGCAAGCCCCAGAACGTCGATAGCATCCGCGCCCAACTGAACGGGAGGCCACAGCTCGACCGGCGGGGCCTGCGAGCACGAAGCGGCGCCCACCTTCCCTCCGAACGTACCGAAGACGAAGTCGGTGACTCCGTCCAGATTGAAGTCGCCGACCGCGGGGGTCGCGCTGGCCGGGTCACCCGAGGACAGCGAGTACGACCAGATCAGCGCCCCGTCCTCGTCGACGGCGATGATCTTCGAGCCTCCTCCGAAGAACATCTTCGTTGCGAGGATGACGTCGAGATCTCCGTCCGCGTCCGCGTCGGCCAACACGGGGGAACCGACCGGGTCGTCCGTAATGATGTCCCAGACGACCTGCCCCTCCGAATCGAACGCCGAGAGCCCCATTCGTCTGGTGGCTACAACCTCATTCGTACCGTCGTTATCGAGATCTCCCACGGCCGGGGTGATCTCCGGGCCGTAGTCGGCTGGGGCCGTCGCTGGATCGGTGACCCACACGGTCTGACCCGACGGGTCGATCGCGCGAACGACCGCCTCGCCCTCCATGAGAAGGATGTGTGTTTCTGTGCCGTTGAGGCGCGCAATGCAGGGCCCATATGCATCCGTGCCCGCGTCCGCCGGGAACCCGACCACGTGCGGATAAACGTAGATATCAAGGGCGACCGTGTTGTTGCCCTCGTCTATCTCGTCGATAGTCTCATCCGGATCTACCGTGACGTCGAGTATGTGCCACCCGCTGAAGAGCGCGGGAATCACGGCCGTCACGGTTTCGGACGACCAGTCGCTGATCGAGGGGATGATGATGTCCCGGGAATAGGAACCCGCTGCAGAGACGTCCGTCACGCGGAGCAGCACGTCCGTGGCCATCAGGGTGCTCGTGTTCCTCACGGTTATCTCGACCGTCAGATTGTCGCCGATCGCCGGAAGCTCAGGAGTTGTCACAACCTCGTGCGGTCTCACGACGAGTTCAGGCGAGCCTGACGGGGCCGTGTCCCATCTGTAGATGAGCGCCGGGTCACCGAAGAGGTTGAAGTGTCGCGCGTAGTCGACGCTCCCGCCGTCCTGAAGGTGCAGGAGCTTCGCGAGGGCCACGGTCTCGCCGAGGAAGACGCTGTTCTCGGTGAACACGGCGCGGTAAATGCTCTTGGTCAGCGTTCGGAACATGCCGCCGTCGCTGGCGCGCGGTGACGCCAGGCACGCTATCGCGCCCTTTCCGGACGTGTTGACTATCTGCTCGGCGAAGCAGTCGTAGGAGCCGTTCAGGTCAATCTCCGTCGTGTTGTCGTACCAGCCGGTCATACACGCCATCGACAGCACGATGGGAAGACGGTTGCTGTTGCTCATGAGCGGGATGTCCGTGGTGTCGAGCACCCGATGCCAGGACGAGATCCATCCGTCTCCCGCGTAATTGACTATCAGGTGGCCCTCGTTGAAAGCCTCAACCACATCCAGCGAGCAAAGGTGGTCGTTCGCGTAGTCGTGTCTGTAGATTCGGTCGACCGACCAGCCGTCGGGCATGAGTTCCTCGTACTCGTCGAACAGCGTGACGTAGTCCTCCCTGATCGTGTAGAAGAGCCCCGCGACAAGGAGAGTGCGCTCGGTCCACGTCTCTCCACTGGGAAGGGGCATGTAGTTTGCGCACTTGCCGACGACGGTGATTAGCTCGTTCACGTTACCGACCGAGAGGCGACCTATCATGACGTCCTCGAAGTCGTCGTCTCCGCTGACGCACGCGTAGTAGTGGTCGGACGCCACCTCCGTCCCACCGTAGCCATCGTAAGTAGGGATCATCACCGTGGTGTTGTCGTCGGCGTAGGCGTCGCCCACGAGGATGACAAAGCCCAGGTGCCCGTCCCCGAAATGCGCCGCGGACTGTGTTTCGTACACGTCCTGGATGAATTCACGCAGAGCCTCAGGAGCAAGTTCCGCCAGAGCGGACGTGCCCACGACGCCGACGCTAAGCCCCAGGTACGACGAGTGGTGGTTCGCGAACGCCTGCAGAACCGGCGAGTAGTGAAGCTCATCTGCGACGACGATAAGCAGGTCGATGCCGGCCGACGCGCAGTCCTCTACCGAGTAGCAGTAGGTCACGCCACCGCGACGGTTCGCGGCGGACGAGGGAGGCGACCACACTGGGGCCTCACTGCCGGACGCATCGTAGTTGAGGATCGCGCTCTCGCAGACGCCCGTGAAGGGACCGGTGTTCTTCGAGACCGGTCCACGCGCTCCCTCGGGAGCGACGACGATCTCGATGCTTCCTGGAAGGCCCAGCCGCGCCTGCTCGGAGCGAACAGCGTCTGAGTCGATGGCGACCACGGCCACCGTCTGCTCCCTGATCTTGACGATGTCCTGTACCCATGCGAACTCCGAGGCCTCGTCCTGTGACAGGCGGAGGCCCGAGAGAACGACGGCTTCCACTATCGCGCCGTCGCAGTCGGGCAGCGCAACGAGCCGTCTCGATACGCCGTCGGACTCGTCATCCCGTTGGGCAAGGTACGATAAAAGCTGGCGCGCGTTGGCGGCGCCAGCTTGGTGGGTGTCCGCGCTCGTGAGCGCTATGGTCGTTGGTGCAGGCGCTCCCCGCTCTGCTTGGGCCGCCGCCGCAAACAGGGTGCTGCCGATTGCGCCCGCTAGGAGGACGGCGATGAGCATCCAAGCCGCGGAGCGCCCCGCACGCCTCCAGCTTCGAAAGATCATCTGTATCGTTGTTCCTGTTGGCCGAACGCCACCACGCTACCCTGGGTCAGCTGCCGAGTCCCCGCACCGCAGTACGAGGACTCGTTCCAGGCAGATCGCGGGCTTTGCGCTCGCGGATCCGAACTACTGATACATGGCCTTGATGGCGCCCCAAGTCGTGTCCTCGACCGGCGTGGTGCAGTCTTCGAGCCAGAGGTACATACCGAAGTTCCAGGTCTCGGTCGTGAGCGGGCAATCCTTGATGTAGCTGCCGAAGTAGTTGCCCGTCCCGCACATGCCGTCGTAGACGCCCGTGCCGTCCCGGATGATGATGACGAGACCGGAAAGGCTGCCGCTGCAGAACTCGCCCTCGTCGAGCACGCCGTCGTTGTTCAGATCCTGAACCTGAATCTCAACGGAGCAGATGCCGTTCATGACGCCGCCGTTCGTGTCGTCGACGATCAACAGGGTGTTCATGTCGGGTGCACCGTGCTCCACGTCGAAGTAGCCCTTCCAGAAGCTCGGGTTGCCGGGTGTGTAGTTCGGCGCGTAGTACGTGTTCCAGATGTAGGTGTACCGGTCGGTCGGGTCGGCGGGCCAACCGTCGTCCGGGATCGTGATCGACCACGAACCGTCCTCGATGTCACCGCCGGGATCCATGGCGCCGCCGAAGACCACGGGGCTGTCCATGAAATCGCCGGTCCCCGCACCGAAGAACCAAACAAAATCCTCGCCGTAGGCCGCGGTTGCAAGTGCCGCAACAGCCAGAACTATCAGAAGTGCGCGCATCGTCCTCTCCTTTGGCCTCGCCCTTTCGGGCTGTTACTCGAACACTCTCGCTATTACCTGTATCGGTGTTGCCGCCCGCCTACTTGAACAGCGCCTTCACCGCGCCCCAGGTTGTCTCCTCCACAGGAGTGAGGCAAGTGTAGGGCTGGAGCTGTCCGACTATCTGCACGTTGTCGTCCATCGGCGGGTTGTGGAAGTTGACGTTGCCCGAGCTGACCGAACCGTGCCCGCACAGATCTACGAACTCGCCCTCGCCGAGATCCGGATTCACGCTGAGCGTCGCGCTCAGGTTCAGGTTGTGGTGCTTCTCCTGCTGCGACAGTATTTCGTCCGCGTACCAGTCGCGAACGAGGATCGAGAAGGTGATGTCGCCCTCGATCGCGCCGGTCGGAGAGATGGTGTCAAACCGGAAGTGCGGAGGCGTCCCCAGTGTCGCGCCGTCGAAGTGCCCGATCCAACTCTCCGCGCCCCACGTATCGATGTAGTTGTCGGCGAAGAAGTTGACCCAAATGTAGTCGAACCTCGCGGTGCTGTCTGCCGGGTCGGGCCACAGGGAGTCGTCGAGCGAGATCTCCCACGTGCCCACGAGACCAAACATGAAGTTCCCGCTGTAGACAACGGGACTTTTCATCAGACTGCCGACCCCCTGCATGCCGATCATGTACGAATCGTCGGCCGCGGCGGTCTGCACAACGAGGAGCGCGAACGCCAGCAGAACAGCTGCAAACGTTAGCCTTTTCATACCGTCCGTCTCCTTTCCCTCTTGCTTGTATTACTCTCTACTTCGAATCCACCAGTAGCTGAGTGTTTCCCCACCACCAAGCGCTGCTGCATCATCAGCTGATGCGGATGCACGGTGAAGGTGCCGGCCCCCGACTCGACACCCGCACACACTTGCCACCTGTGCTCGTGTGAGCTCAGGCGACATATACGATCACGCTTGCATTTACTTGGCGGCAGGCTCCCGCAGTTCACCTGTTCACCTGATAGTCTATAGCATCCCCGCCTCAGGGTCAATGAGTTTTTCGTACAAAGCGCACATGTTGAGATAAGTTGAGCAGGAATTCAGACGGTGCTTTCCTGTCTCGTCCACGTGTGGAGGGTATTCAGGCCAATTGTCCCATAACGCCGTAACATCGCTTTGGCGCTGCTCACGCAGAGCGTGGGGCTTGGCATGCTTGCTTTGTGTCGCGGCCTGTTTCCGCTAGGATAGGGCTCCCGTCCGCTCCGGACGCGGGGAAGTAGTGTCAACGAGGTGCCATCACGATGCCGTGAGTGTCCGTCAGAGATGGAGGTCCATTGGACCCGAAACGCGATGCAGAGATCCGAAAGAGACTGCTTCTGAGAGCGGGAGTCATCTTCGCGGTGGCGTGGGCGCTTCGGTTCGTCTACGTGCTCCACCTGCGCGGGAGCCCGCTCGCGGACTTCCCGGTACTGGATGAGCTGTACCACGTGGAGTGGGCCAGGGCGCTTGCGGCGGGCGACTGGCTGGGGAGCACCGTGTTCTTCAGGGCGCCGCTCTATCCGTATCTCCTTGGTGTCGTCTTCTCGGTGCTCGGGGAGAGCCTGCAGGCGGCGCGTCTGGTGCAGGCGACCTGCACGGCCCTGACTCCGGTCGCCGTCTACTTCCTCGGCAGGCGCATGTTCGGTGAGAGGGAGGCGCTGCTGGGGTCGGCGGTCGCCGCTCTCTATCCGCTGTTCGTCTACTTCAGCAACGAGCTTCTCATTGTTTCGCTGGTAGTGCTCCTCGACGTCCTGTTGATGAGCGCGCTTCTCCGCGCGGACGAGTCACCGAGCCGCGGACGCTGGTTCGCGGCCGGCGCCGTGATGGGGGTCTCTGCCATCGCGCGTCCGAGTGTTCTCGTGTTTCTGCCGGCGCTGTTCTGCTGGATGTGGTGGCGGGCGCGAAGCGCCTCCGGTGATACCGGCGCGCCGCTTCGGCTCCTGGCGCCGTCAGCGGGGTTCAGGGCGGGGGCCGCGCGGTTCGCTGTCGTGGTGCTCGGTGTCGCCGCGGTGGTTCTTCCCGTGACGCTGCGGAACTACGCCGTTGAGCGGGATTTCGTTCCCATCGCGTCTCAGGGCGGCATCAACTTCTTCATCGGGAACAACTCGACGTCGGACGGCGCGTCGGCCGTGCTGCCGGTGCTCGGGGAGTCGTGGGAGAATGAGGACGCCGTCCGCATAGCGGAATCCCAGCTGGGACGCGATCTGAAGCCGAGTGAGGTGTCGGGCTTCTGGTACGAGAGAGGAAGAGAGTTCCTTCTTGGAAACCCCGGGGCCGCCACCGGGCTCTACATCCGGAAGTTCGTGCTCTTCTGGGACAGTTTCGAGCTGGCCAACAATAAGGACATCTACTTCTTCGGTGGTATGTCACCGGTGTTCCGCTGGCTCAGGTGGCTCAACTTCGGGATCATGGCGCCGCTGGCCGTGCTCGGCATGTTCTTCACCGTACGGAGGAACAAGGCAGCCATGCTCGCCGCGCTCTTCATTCTGTCCTACATGGCGGGCGTTCTCCTGTTCTTCGTCAACGCCCGCTTCAGGCTGCCCATCGTTCCGTTTCTCATCCTGTTCGCGTCGGCGGCCGTTCTCAGGTTGTGCGGACTCGCAGCGCGAGGCAAGGTGAAGGAACTCCTTGTCGCGCTCCTGGCGCTCGCCGGGATCGGGCTCTTTGTGAACCACGACTTCTACAACACGCACGTGGGAGACCGCGCTCAGACGCACATGACCCTCGGGCGCGCCAGTGCGGCGCAAGGGATGCACGACAATGCCGTGAGGGAGTACCGCCGCGCCATAGAGATATCCCCCGGGTACGCGAAGGCGTACAACAGCTTGGGCCTTGCGCTCGAAGAACTCGGTCGTGGCGACGAGGCGCTCTCCGCGTATCTCTCGGCGGCCGAGAAGGACTCGAGCCTCGCGTCCGTTCGTAACAACATCGGGAGCTTCCTGCTCGGGCGGGGAGAGACCGCGGAGGCGATGACGTGGTTCGAGGAGGCGATCGCGCTCGACCAGTATATGGAGCAGGCGCACATGAACTTGAGCATGGTGCTGGCGCAGGAGGGCGACCTCGAGCAGGCGGAGTACCACCTCAAGTGCGCGGTGACGGCCGACCCCCGATTCAAGGAGGCGTGGGACGCGCTCGGCAGGGTGTTGGAGGAGACCGGGAGGTTCCCGGAGGCGGCTGGAGCGTACGCTCGTGCTATCGAGATAGACCCGACGTACGCGCAGGCGCGGCATGACCTCGGTGTTATCCTCGCCATGGCGGGGCGCTACGAAGAGGCGCTGCGCGAACTGGAGGAGGCCAGGCGCCTGAGCCCGAACGACCCCGGCATCGCGGCCAACCTGACCCGTCTGCGGGAGCTCATGGCCGCCCGCCGCGGAGGCTAGCGGTCCTCTGAGTCGAGTGCGGCGGCGGCCGATGCGACGACGAACGGATGGGGGTCCGAAGCGACAAGACGCTCCAGCGCTCGACGGCCGCGCCTGTTTGCTCCGATCGTTCCGATGGCGGCTGCGGCGTGCGCGCGCACTGCCCAGTCGGAGTCCCGCAGCGCTCTCACCAGCGGCTCGAGGGCCTTCCGAGAGCCGACTTTGCCTATGGCCCTGAGTGCCATCAGCCGAGCCTCGATCGCCTCGCCCTCGCCGATCTCGAACAGAAGCGGCAGTGCCGTCTCACCGATGCGGGCAAGCGCGTCGGCCGAGCTGTATCTCACCGCGTAGTTGGAATCCCCGAGGGCGCGCGCGAGCGATTCGATGACGGCCGCGTCGAGGGCCTCCGCCGCGTCGAGATCCGGCGCCTCGTCGTCACGGGCGCGCACGGCAACGCGCCTCAGGCCGACGGCGGCGCTCTTCCTGACCACCTCGTTCTCGTCCGTCAGAAGCGAAACGAGAGGAGGGACGGTCTCGGCCGTGCCGATTCTGCCGAGCGCTCCGCCGATGGCCCCGCGCAACTTCCAGTCGTGATGGTCGTGGACGGAGGCCAGCGGGTCTACCGCGCACGCCTCGCCGATCCTGCCCAGCACTGCTGCCGCCAGCCTGGCGCCGCGCGTCGTCTCAGTTCTCCCGGCCTCGAAGAGGAACGCCTCGATAACCGGCTCGGCGGCCGCCGGGCCTATCCTCACAAGGATGTCCTCCAGCGCGTGCCGCTCCCTCGCGTCGTCCGTGTCGAGCCGGGTGACGAGGTAGGGGAGGGACTCCTCGTGGTTCGACACCAGGATGCGCCGGGACGGCTCGCGCATGTGTTCGAACTGGAGTGCCGACGAGGACGCCCGCAGAAACAATCCCTCGGGCGTGAGTTCCGCGAGCGCGGCCGTGTCGGACTCCGCGACCTCTGTCCCGACCTCCACACCCACCTCCTGGGCGGCGGTGGGGCCGGCCATCGAAACGCAGTGCAGCAGCAGAATAAGGACGGCGCAGAGCGTTCTCATTCAGCATCACCTCCCAACCCCTTCTCCGCGTCGACCCCAACGCCGTGCATGCTCCCGGTCCACCACGTGCCGTTCGCTCCTCTGCCGGAGTAGGAGTCGTTGCCCCCGCAGTCCAGGAAGATGCCGATGCTCCCGTAGTCGCGGCGGAGGTTCCCATACCCGTGTGTGTTATCCGGGTTCCGGACCGAGTACGCGTCGTCGCCCGCGTCGTCCATCAGGATCCCGATGCCGTTCGCGTTCCCGGCGGCTTGGGAGAGGTCGTGGCAGGTGTAGCTGTCGTCACCGGCCAGGTCGTGCAGAATGCCGACGGCAAGATCGTGGCCACATCCCTGCGACACGCCCTTCGACACGTAGTTGTCGTCGCCGTCGCAGTCGATCAGCGCGGCGACGGTGATGTGGGTGCCCGCGCCTTGGGCGTACTGGTAGGAGACGTACTGGTCGTTCCCGCTGTAGTCGACGAGACCTCCGACCGCGAACCAGTAGCTTGAGCCCTGGCCGAAGATGTCGGAGACGTAGACATCATTCCCGGCCTCGTCGACTAGGATCCCGATGCCGCCGGACGCGTCGGGTCGCCATCCGAACCCGAATCCCTGCGAAAGGCTGATGTAGTGGTCGAAGTACCGTATCTCGTCGGTGTACTTCCCTCCAGCGAAGTAGACGTCGTTCCCAGCCATATCGTGCAGCAGTCCCGCACCGCCGACGAACCCGAAAGCCTGCGAGAAGAGCGCGGCGTTGTAGTTGTCGTTGCCGCCCTTGTCCCGATGGACGCCGATCCCGAATGCGCCGGCGCCCTCGGTGCAGGTGTCGCCCGAGTAGCTGTCGTTGCCCGCTGCGTCCGCCAGGATGCCGACCCCGAACAGGCCCGCACCCCGCGAGAAGTCCCCGGCGGTGTAGATGTCGTCACCTTCGAGGTCCGCGAGGACGCCGACCCCCATGAACCCTGCGCCCAGCGAGTGCGCGTCACCACGGTAGATGTCGTCGCCGGAGAGGTCTATCACTATAGACACGGGGAGGTCCCTCAGGGCCGCGGCCACGTCGCCTTCGTATATGTCGTCGCCGCCCACGTCGATGATGAGCGCGACGCCCCCTCTGTATGTAGTACGTCCCGGCCCCCCGATGATCACGGTTCCCGCCTCCGTCTCCATGATGTTCAGGACGTCACCCGAGGCCAGCCACGAGGAAGCCATCCTCTCCAGTTCGTAGTCGGTACGTGTTCCAGGCAGGCTCATCGGGTCGTCCACCAACAGAGGGATGGAGCGGTCAACTGCACGCGCTATCACGGCGCCCGCGGTCGCCAGACGATCGTAGTCGACGAGGGCGGCGATGCGGAGTAGCTCATCAGCGAGCGCCTCTTCTTCCTCGGCCTCGCGGTCACGTTCGTCGATAGGCCTGTCCGGGTCGAACTCCTCCTCGTCCAGGATCGACGGCGCGTGGAGCGCCACGAACCGCCGCTGCTCCTCCGACAGGCCATCGAATGCCGCAATGATCAGCCCCGCGGCCTCGTCCATCGCCGGCAGCAGCACGTCTAGCGCGGTCGGTCCGATCGACTTGGGTTCCATGGACTCCGTTGGTTCGATGCGCGTCGGTGCATCGATGATCAGATCGAGGTCGCGGGCGCAGAGGCCCACCAGTCCCTCCAGCGAGGCGACGGCGCAGACCTCGTCCGCGAACCCCGCGACGTAGCTCTCCGTCTCGAGGGGGCGCGCCAGCAGCCGGTCGACCACGGCGATCCGGAACGAATCCGGCCTGTCGGCGTAATCCGTCCGGAACGAGAGGTCGTCCCGTGTGAGGGCGAGCGCCCGTAGTGCCTCCTTCATCACGCCGGCGGACGGCGAGGCCGCGAGGAGTTCGGACGAATCGCGCACAGGCAGGTCAGCGGCGCTGCCATGGTCTCCCGCACCGGAAAGCCCGCTCGCCGTTGCGGTCGCGGCAGCGAGCGCAAGTATGAGCGTGAGGAGCGTCAGCAACGGCACGGGCGGGGACGCTGCCTGGCGCGCAGGCCGTGCTACATGAAGTGCCGGCGGTGCCACCCGAGGCACGGGCGGTCCTGCGTTGGATCTCATGAGTTCTTCCTCTCGGACAACGCTCGCCTGACGCGCTCAGGAGTCAGGGGCAGCTCGTGGAATCGCACGCCGAGCGCATTGGATACGGCATTCGCCACGGCAACGGCTCCCGGCATGGCCGGAGTCTCGCCGATGCCCTTCGCACCGAAGGGGCCCTTCGAATAGGGATCCTCGATGAACGCGGTCAGGATCTCCGGTGTGTCCATCGCCGTCGGGATGATGTAGGTGGAGAAGTCCGGTGTCGTGACCGCTCCTCCCTCTGTCTTCATCTGCTCGTAGAGCGCCATCCCGATGCCCTGCAGCACACCTCCCTCTATCTGTCCCTCGAGCGTTACGGGGTTCATCACTCGCCCGACGTCGTGCGCGGCCGTGATCCTCACGACCGATACCTGTCCGGTTTCCGTGTCCACCTCGACTTCCGCCACGTGCGTCGCGTACGAATAGACGGCATAGGCGTCGCCCTGGCCGTTCTCGTCGAAGGTGGACTCGGGTGCGGCGTACCAGCCGTCGGCAGCCGTGCTGACGTTCCTCACCCAACACTGCTCGGCGAGCTCCGCGAAGGTCACGTTCTTCTCCGCTGAACCGACGGTGCCACCACTGAACTCGATGTCGCTCGCGTCCAGCCCCAGACTGTTGGCCGCGACCTCTCCCATGACGGCCCGGAGCTTCCCCGCGGCGTCGATCACGGCGTTTCCAGTCATGAGGGTGGTCCGCGACGCGACGCTCGGGCCGCTGTCCGGGACCACGCTCGTGTCCGCGCGTTCCACGTGTATCGAATCGATCGACACGCCGAGACTGTCGGCCGCGATCTGTGTGAGCACGGTCAGGAGGCCCTGCCCCATCTCCGTGCCACCCACGCCGATCCTGACCGAGCCGTCGCGGTAGACGTTGATGTGGGCGCCGGACCCGTCGAGCGCCAGTCCCTTCGCGCCCAGGCTGACCCCGTAGTAGATGGACCCGATTCCGATGCCGCGCAGGACATGGTCACGATCCTCCGATGCGCGTCCCGATTGCCCGCCGCCGCGTCCTCCCTGCGCCGCCCGTTTTCTGTCCCATCCCGAGAGCTCCCGTGCTCGCTCGAGCGTTTCCCGGAGACCGACGCTCTCCGTCAGGAGCTGATTCGTTGCCGTTCGTTTCCCCACATCCAGGCAGTTCCGGAAACGGATGTCCACGGGGTCCATCCCGATGGCGTCGGCCACCTCGTCGATGACCGATTCGTTGGCGAAGATGACCTGCGGCTGCCCGAATCCCCTGAATGCGCCCGTCGTCTGGCGGTTGGTGTAGACGCCGTAGACGTCTGTCGAGACATTCGGGATCTCGTAGGGGCCCGTCGCGTGCACCGCCGCGCGGAACACGACGACCGGAGTCAGTGTCGAGTAGGCTCCGGCGTCCGCCACGGCGCGTATCTTCGCGGCCGTGAAGGTGCCGTCGCGCCTGACGCCAAGCTTGAATGTCACGTGCATGGGATGACGCTTGCTCGAGCGGAGGAAATCCTCCTCCCGGGAGTAGACGAGCTTCACCGCGCTTCCCGTCTTCCACGCGGCGAGCGCCGCGCACGCACATATCTCGCTGGGCGCGTCCTCCTTGCCGCCGAACCCACCGCCCGTGACGGTCTGGATGACGCGGACGGATGCCAGCGGTAGCCCCAGCACACCCGCCACGGCCTTCTGTACGTAGAACGGGCACTGCATCGTCCCGTAGACCGTCATCGACCCGTTGTCCTCCGGGACGGCGAGCGCTGCCAGTGGCTCGAGGTAGCAGTGTTCCTGGTGGTGGGTGCGGAACTCGCGCTCGATGATGATGTCGGCCGCATCGAACCCCGCGTCGACGTCGCCCTTCCTGACCTTGTCGTGGAGGAAGACGTTCCCGCTCTCGTGAACGAGCGGCGCGTCCGGCTCCATCGCTTTGACGGCGTCGAAGACTCCGGGCAGTTCTGTCAGGTCGACGGACACGGCGTCAGCCGCCTCGCGTGCCAGCGCCGCCGTCTCGGCCACGACGATGGCCACGGCGTCTCCCTCGTATCTTACCCTGTCGAAGGGGAGGAGCGGTTGATCGGCGTCGATGACACCGACCTGGTTCTCTCCGGGGATGTCGTCGGCTGTCAGTATGGAACGCACTCCTGCCATCGACCTCGCGGCCGACGCGTCCACCCCTCTGAGCACCGCGTGGGCGCACCCGGGGAAGACCAGCGCGGCGTGCAGGACGCCGGGCACGACCATGTCGTCAAGATAGACGGCCCGTCCGGTGACCTTGTCGGATGCGTCAACGCGCCTGACCGGCGCGCCGACCGCCGCGGTCGGGGCCGGATCGGGCGGACCGTTTTGGATCTCACGCTCGCTCATTACCACCTCGTCAGGAGCGCTTCTTTGGGAGGATCGGATGTCGACAGTGGAGACGGCTCTATGTGGAGACGACTCTATAGGGAGAGCTTGCCTGCAGTCAAAAGGAGAATGGGATTGGTGGCGCCACCGCTACCGGAAGGAAGATCGGATGCCCTTGCCCCCGCTACCGGACGGGGGGCCTGTAGAAGAGCTGTGTGCCGGTCTGCGGGCACCCGTTCGCTTCGAAGACCTTGAGCATCGGTCCGTTCCGCGTGTCGGTGGAGCCCACGTACCGCGTGACGCCGCGCTCAGCAAGCATCGAGAGCCCCGAGGCGTGCAGGGCCCGCCCGTAGCCGCGGCCCCTGAACGCGGGCAGCACGGCCACGTAGAAGAGCGTGCCCTCCCTGTCACTGTCCGAAAACTCCTGCGGGAGGACGACGCCCACAACGTCGCCGTCGACCTGCGCCAGCATCCACGACGCCGGATCGAACCTGTCGCCCGCCGCGGCCGTGAGCTCACGGAAGTCGTCCTCAGGCTGACGCCCGGCCATGTCCTCGAACGGGTCGCCTGCGGCAGCCTCCGTCATCACGCGCAGGAACTCGGCCTTCCCGGCCTCTGCGAGCGTCCGGAACGCGAAGCGAGTCCCGGGCCGGGGGAGGTCACCCTTCAGGCCGCGAGCAACGAACGCCTTCTTCTTCTCGATCTCGAACCCCGCGCGCTCGAGCGCGGCGTTGATCTCCGCGCTCTTGGTCCTCTCCCAGCTCAGGATCCCGATGCCATCGCGCGAGAACGAGTCCCCGAGAAAGCGGGTAAGCGCGTCCTCGACCACGCTGCAGGGGAAACCCTCCGTGCAGTGGAGCTCCTGGATGAAGTAGAGCTTGTCGCTGAGGAAGAGCCCCTTCAGTCGCCCGGCGGCCCGTGGCCCTATGAGCGCGACAAGAAACGACCGGGGGTCGCGTGAGGACCGCTCCTCAAACAAGCGGCGGAACTCGGTGAGTTTCTCTGACTCGGGCGGGCGCTCCGCCCCGGCATCGTGTTCGGCGCGCGCGTCGGGCTCGACTTCCGCATCGAGCTCCAGCCACAGTGATTCCTCGCCGGACCTGAGTTCCCTGACCTCGAGCTCGCCCATGGTGCGTCACTCCGTTCCCGAGAGCTCCCGAACAAGCGCGTCCGCATCAGTGACCGGGAGTCTGCACTCGTGGTCGCGGCAGACGTAGGCGGTCGCCCGCCCGTCGACCTGGACATGATGCTCTATCCAGGGCACGAGGGCAAGGACGTCACCGGCCTCTCCCGGTGGACGGAGCAGCACGACCTTGTTCGGAAGGAACCGGCCGCGCGCGGCCGCAAGAAGCGCGCGGGTGTCCTCGCCTCCGACGTCCCCGACAATGACGAGCTCTACTGACGGGCCTAGCCCGTAGTCGAGGGACGAGAGGAACATCGTGTGGCCTGCTGGATATCGCGTTACGGCGCCCGCGAACGCGCGCCCGAGAGCGCCGGCGCGCTCCTCGAGTTCGGGGCGTGCCGCGGCGCCCCCGAGCCTGAGGAGGTTCAAAAGGGCGACAGAGTTCGCGGAAGGAACGGCCCCGTCGTAGATTTCCTTCCTGCGCGTCAGGAGCTGCTCGCCGTCGTCGGGCGTGAAGAAGAGCCCGCCGAGCTCCTCATCCCAGAAGAGCGAGAGCATCTCCGAGGTCAGTTTGTCGGACTCGCCTAGATACCGCGGCTCGTGCGTCGCCTCGTAGAGGTCGAAGAGCCCCATCGCGAGGAAGGCGTAGTCATCTGCGTTCGCAGCGATGCCGGCTTCTCCGTCTCGGTAACGGTGGAGCAGGCGCCCGCCGTCGTCTCGCATCGTGTCGAGCACGAACTCGGCGCAGCGGCGGGCGGCCTCGGTGTATTTGGGCTCGTCGAAGGCCTGCGCCGCCCGGGCCAGCGCGGCGATCATGAGACCATTCCAGTCGGTGAGTACCTTGTCATCCAGATGGGGGCGCACGCGCGTCGCGCGGAAGTCGAGGAGTTTCGTCCTGACCGATTCGATGCGCTCGAGCAGCTCGTCCTCTGAGACATCCAGTTTCTTCGCTAGGCTCGACTGCGTTGCGGAGAGGTGCAGCACGTTCGCGCCCGTCTGTTGTCCGGTCGCCTCGTCTCGGATGTTGCCGGCGCCGGTCAGGCCGAACACGTCCGCCGCAAATCCCGCATCGTCTTCACCGAGGACGTCACGGATCTCGGAGTTGTCCCACACGTAGAACTTGCCCTCGACACCCTCGCTGTCGGCGTCCTCCGCGGAGTAGAATCCCCCGCGTTCGTCGGTCATGTCGCGGAGTACGTACCGGAGGATTTCCCGGGCTGTCCGCTCGTAGTCGACGTCGCCGGTTGCGAGATAGGCCTCGGTGTAGGCCATCGTGAGCAGTGCCTGATCGTAGAGCATCTTCTCGAAGTGCGGGAGCAGCCACTCGGCGTCCGTCGAGTACCGGTGGAACCCGAATCCCACGTGGTCGTAGATGCCGCCGCGCCTCATGGCCCGGAGGGTCGTCTCGACCATCGCGAGTGCCTCCGTTTCACCGGTCCTGTTCCAGTGCCGCAGCAGAAAGAGCAGCTGGTGCGGCGAGGGGAACTTGGGCGCGTCGCCGAACCCGCCCTTCTCTGCGTCGAACGCGGACCTGAGCTGCCGGTAGGCCTCGTCCATCACATCCGTGCCGAGTTCGGCGCCACTTGACGATGCCGCCTGCGAGCGCAGGGCCGACGTCACCCGGCCGGCCGTGTCCACGAGCTCGTCTCTCCGGCACGACCAGAGCTCAGCGATCCGGGGAATGAGCTCCATCATCCCGGGTCTCCCGAACCTGCTCGTCTTGGGCAGGTACGTCGCCGCGAAGAAGGGCTGCTTGTCCGGTGTCATTACTATTGTGAGAGGCCATCCGCCACCGCCCGACAGTATCCTCGCGGCATCCATGTAGACGGCGTCTATGTCGGGCCGCTCCTCGCGGTCGACCTTGATGCATACGAACGTCTCATTGAGGAGGGCGGCGACCTCGTCGTCCTCGAACGACTCGCGCTCCATGACGTGGCACCAGTGACAAGTGGAGTAGCCGATCGACAGGAAGATGGGCTTGTCCTCTGCCAGCGCCTTCTCGAACGCCTCCGGTCCCCACGGGTACCAGTCGACGGGGTTCATCGCGTGCTGCAGCAGATAGGGGCTCTTCTCGTCGGCGAGGTGGTTGGCCGCGCGGTCGCGGGCGGTCTCCTCGGGTGCGCAAGACACCATCGCCGGGACAAGCAGTGCAGCGAGGACGGCCAGTGGGACGA
>JAUWLR010000266.1 GCA_030613615.1 Candidatus Eiseniibacteriota bacterium | reverse complement strand
AGCATGACGGCGAGCTCGCGGCCTTCCCTTCTCACGTCCATGAACGGAACGCCCCTCTCGCCGTCTGTCACTTCATCGAGGCGTACAGATCGGCCAGTTCCATGGCCGACTGCGCCGCGTCCCATCCCCTGTTTCCACTCTTCGACCCGGCGCGCTCGATGGCCTGTTCCAGGCTGTCGGCCGTCACGATTCCGAAAACAGCGGGAACGCCGCTGCCGGCCGCAACGTTCGCGCCGCCCTTCGCGACCTCCGAGGCCACGTAGTCAAAATGCGGGGTCGCCCCACGGATGACCACGCCCAAGCATACTACTGCATCGTAACTCCCGGAGTCACCCATTCTTTTGGCGACCGCAGGGATGTCGAAGGCGCCCGGGACCCAGGCGATGGAGATGTCGTCGTCGGCAGTCCCGTGCCTTCTCAGGCAGTCCATCGCGCCCTCGAGAAGTCTCAGTGAGACGAACTCGTTGAACCTCGAGATCACGATCGCGAATCTGCGTCCCGCACCGGTGATGTTCCCCTCGTAGACCTTGCTCATGTCTTCAATCCCCTCCGTTACTCGTCTCCCGCAGGATCAGAACCGCGGCCGCTTGTGCACACGGCACAGCTCTCCAACCCCAGCAGATGCCCCAGCTTCTCCTTCTTCGTCGTCAGATAGCGCCTGTTCTCGTCGGTGGGTTCCACCTCGATCCCCACTCTCTCCACGATCGTCAGCCCGTAGCCCTCGAGCCCTATCACCTTCTTCGGGTTGTTCGTCAAGAGCCTGATGCGGCGGACTCCAAGGTCCGCGAGTATCTGGGCCCCGATACCGTAGTCCCTGAGGTCGGCTTCGAAGCCCAGCTCCTCGTTGGCCTCCACCGTATCTCTACCGTTGTCCTGGAGCTCGTAGGCCTTGAGTTTGTTCAGAAGGCCGATCCCCCGCCCCTCCTGGCGCATGTAGAGGAATACCCCCTCGCCTTCCCGCTCTATCGCTTCAAGCGCGTGTCTCAACTGGTCACCGCAGTCGCACCGTGCCGACCCGAACACGTCGCCCGTCAGACACTCGGAGTGCACCCTGACCAGCACGTCCTTGTCGGGTGTCGGCTCCCCCTTGATGAGCGCGAGATGCGGGTCGTTGTCGAGTTCGCTTTCGTAGACCACCAGCTTGAAATTGCCGTACCTCGTCGGCAGAACCGTCTGCGCGGCGGCGTGGACGAGCTTCTCCGTCGCTCGCCTGTACTCGATGATGGAGCGGACGCTCACTACGTGCATCCCGAAACGCTCGGCCATGCGCTGGAGTTCCGGCATCCTCGCCATGCTCCCGTCCTCGCCCATGATCTCGCAGAGTATTCCCGCGGGCATCAGCCCCGCCAGCCTCGCCAGGTCCACCGCCGCCTCCGTGTGTCCGGCGCGCTTGAGAACCCCTCCCTCACTCGCGCGGAGCGGGAAGATGTGTCCCGGCCGCCCGAGGTCGGAGGGTCTCGTCTCGGGGTCGACCAGAGCCCCGATGGTCGTCGCGCGGTCGTGCGCGGAGATACCGGTCGTCGTCCCTTTGACCGCGTCCACCGACACGGCGAAGGCAGTACCCATTATCGACGTGTTCTTCCCCACCATCGGATGGAGGTCCAGCTCGTCGAGCCGCTCCCCGGTCATCGGAACGCAGATGAGTCCCCGGCCCTCCCGGGAGATGAAGTTGATCGCCTCGGGCGTCACCTTCTCGGCGGCCATGATCAGGTCACCCTCGTTCTCCCGTGTCTCATCATCCACCACGATGATCATCCTGCCCTGACGGATGTCCTCGATCGCGGTCGTAACCGTACGGAGATCTTCCTTCATGATCCTCACCCCGTGAACCCCAGTTCCCTGAGTCGTTTCTCTGTCAATCCGCCGGCGCTCTCTTCGCCGTCCGGCGGGGCCGATGTCTCCCCGAGATCCTCGAGGAGCTTCTCCTGGTGTTTGGCCAGAAGATCCGTCTCTATGTTGACCTTCATGCCGGGACGGTACGTCCCG
>JAUWLR010000236.1 GCA_030613615.1 Candidatus Eiseniibacteriota bacterium | reverse complement strand
CTCTATGCGCAGGACGAGTTCGTGGCGAGCGACGAACTCGAGTTCGTGTTCGGCCTTCGGTTCGACCACCACTCGTCCGAGGACGCGTTCCGGGGGTCGGGCAGCGTTGCCCCCGAGGGAATCCCGAGCGTGAAGTACGAGGAGTCCTCCGTGAACCCTCGCGCGGCGGTTCGCTACAGCCCCAGCGAGCGGTTGGCTTTCCGTGGCAGTGTGGGCACAGGGTTCCGCGTCCCGTTCGGGTTCTCCGAGGAACTCCATCTGTGCAGCGGGTCCCCACGGGTCTGGAAGGGCGATGGTCTGAAGCCCGAGAGGTCAGTGAGCTACGGAGTGTCTGCCGACTACTACGGCGAGCGCTGGACACTCGGGGCGTCGCTCTACCGCACGGATATCCGGGACAAGATAGGACTGGTCGACGCGAGCGAGATCGCGGACGCACGCGGCTATACCTACGAATGGGAGAACATCGATGACGCGTATGTCCAGGGCATCGAACTGGACGCACGGCACGAGGTCACCGCGGCGCTCGCTCTCAACGCATACGCGACTCTCGCGCAAGGCAGGTACGACAGCGCACGGGAGGACTGGGTCGGGACCGAGCACGAGGATGAGAGCGTGCATATCTCGAGGCTCCCGAAGTACAGCGCGGGGCTGGGGTTCGAGTACCATCCGGCCAGATGGCGTGTTGTCGTGGATGCGAATCTCCAGGGGCCGCTCTACATCGACTACTTCGCCGACGGGGAAGAGCCGACCAAGATCAAAGAAACGGAGACCTTCGCTATCGTCAACACCAAGGTCTCTCGGGAGATGCCGGGTGGCGTCGAGCTCTTCGCGGGTGCCAGGAATCTCACCGACTACGTTCAGGAGGAGAAGCACACGGACGATGCGGCCTTCATGTACGCTCCTGTCTACGGGCGTATCTTCTACGGGGGGATTGCGTTCGGGTTCTAGTCCCCCGCCGGCGCTCGGACCGCTCGTCGTGGAACGATGGGGCCGAGGGATCTACGGGGTCGCATTCAACTCCCTCGGCCGCCGGGCTGGCGCGCCCGGTGTCGCAGGGATCCAGGGAAGGAGTCAGTCAGTGATGTGTCACCGGTTCTTCAGCCGTCCGGCGGGTCTCGCGCGGACAGCCCTGCTCACGGTCCTCGTGGCGGCGATGGGGGGGCTCGTGCTGCCCGTTTCCGCCCTCGCGGGCGGTCGCGGGCTCCTGATAGTTGGACACGGCGCACCGATGCCGTCCTGGAACGGGCCCGTCCTGGCCCTTGAGAACCAGGTGAAGACGCTCCTTGAGAGAAAGGACGGACGTAACGTCTTCGCGGAAGTGCGGGTCGCTCTCATGGAGTTCGCGGAGCCCTCGATCCATACGGTCATGTGCGAGCTTGAGGAGGCGGGCGTCGACGAGGTCTACGTTCTCCCGCTCTTCATCGCTCCCTCCGGCCATTCGCTCTTCGACATCCCGACGATCCTGGGGTTGTACGCCGAAGCGAGCATGATCGAGGAGCTGAGTGAGGAGGGCATTGCGATCGTCGATACCGACATGAAGGTGACGCTGGGTCCCACTCTACGAACAGGCAGCGTTCTCAGAGAAGTCATGCTTGATCGGGTCCTGGAGCTGTCCACGGATCCCGAAGTCGAGAGCGTCGTGCTCCTCGCGCACGGCGACGCCGCCACGGAGCCGGTCTGGGATGACCTGTGCCGCGAGATAGGTTCGTACGTCTGCTCGCGCACCGGCGTCGAGCACTACAACTACGCACTCGTCGAGGTGGGGCAGTCGTTCCTCACAAAGGGGATAGCAGCGATCGCACGTGCCGCCGACAAGGCGGAGCGCGTACTGGTCGTCGGCCTCTATCTCTCCATGGGAGTAGAGGGGATGGCTGAGCGAAGCGTCCTGGAGATGGGCATGATGAGGCTCACTGCCGGCGAGGCGCTCCGCGGCAGCGACGTCCGCTACGCGACGAAGGGCCTTCTGCCGGATCCCCGTGTCGCCGAGTGGATCGTCGAGCGGGCGATGGAATGGGTGGACGGATGACCGGAGAAGGGCGCTCCTGTCTACGGGCGTATCTTCTACGGGGGGATTGCGTTCGGGTTCTAGACAGAAGAAGGGTATCATTGAGAAACCACCGGGCGACGAACGCGCTCCTGTGGGCCGGGAATGCAACGTCACGACGAACGAAGGAGGAGGTGACCGATGCACGCGAAGAAAGGGAACGGTGGAGCGGACCACCGCGTCTGTCCGTTGGGCGCGGCGCGCATGTTCGACAATCCGCTGCGTCTCTTGATTCACCGGCCGGGGAAGATGCTCCGGGACTACGTCAAACCGGGGTCGAAGGTGCTCGACTTCGGCTGCGGTCTTGGTTTCTTCTCGATAGCCATGGCGAAGATGGGGGGGGAGGGCGGGCTTGTCATCGCCGCGGATCTGCAGGACGTGATGCTGCAGGGGCTCATGAAGAGAGCGCGCCGAGCGGGCGTC
>JAUWLR010000243.1 GCA_030613615.1 Candidatus Eiseniibacteriota bacterium | reverse complement strand
CCCCGAGCCAGAGTATCGAGGTGGATAGCGAGTACGACTTCAGGACAGCGAGGTTGTGATCGATCAGGTGGAACTCAACGAAGGCCCCGGGGTTACCCTGGAATGCGAGCGAGAGCGCCAGTTTCACGACCGCAAAGATGGTCAGCTGCGCGGCGGCCAGTTTCCAGAAGACCGACCGTTCCATGCTGTCGTCCGCGCGGAAGTGAATCACGAAGAGCATCGTGAGGAGAATGGTGGTCTCCTTGTTGATGCACCCGAGGAGGAAGACGACGAGAAACGGCCACCATCTCCGCCGGACCATGAACCCCAGTGCGGCCGTGAAGAGAAGCAGCAGGGGGAAGTCGTAGATGTAGCCGTAGTGCCTGAAGAAGGGCGGCAGCGCCAGCACGGCCGCAAGCGAGACGCCGTCCGCGAACCACGCAGGCGTGAGCAGGACTCCTCTGCACAAGTACCTCATCGCGAGAAGGAAGCCCAGGAGAGAGCCGTAGAGCAGCGCCAGGGCAATCACGTAGTCGGTCCAGTACTCCTCCTCCCAACCCAACCCGCGGAAGAGCGGCCCGACGAGATGGCTCCCGGCAATCGACCCGTTGACGAAGTCCCTGGTCTGCGAAGGCACGATCGAGGAAACAGCGCGAACGGCCCCGGGCAGCAACGCCCGGTAGACGAACGGCCGGTCGGCCCTGCCGTAGACCATGTCTCCGAACTTCGCCTTGTCCGAGCAGTTGATGCCCGGGCCGGCAATGAACATCGCCAGCACGACCCCGGTCAGGACGAGAGACACCAGCAGATAGACGACGCGCCGCCCGTTCGCTCCCCGTGCGCGCACCGCCGACAGCTTCGGTTTCCTTGCCACCGAAGACGCTCCTTCCGGTTGCGGCCGATGGCGTGCGTGAACAGCCGACCTCTGGTCTGGACGCGTGACTCTAGCGAGAGCCGCGTGCGAAGGCAAGGCAAAAGGCCCGCGGCGCGGGAGGACCGCATCGATGCGTGGCGAGTCGCTCCTATCCGGCCCAGCGGGAGATGTCGACAGTGTCGACGGGCCGGAAGATGTCGTCGATCGCGGGAAGGAGCACCATCCGCGCGGCCGTCCGGACGGCCCGGAAGCCGTTATCGAAGAGGAGCCCCGGAGCGGTCTGGTGGCGGGTGCCGACCCCGGCGGTTGCCCGGGAGAGGCCGAGAGATGTCGCTGTGGTCCAGAGCTGCCGCACGAGGTTGCCGAGGACATCTCGAGATGACGCACCCGGTCTGATGCCGAGGACATGTATGAAGGCGCGGCCGGACGTGTCCTCGCGCCTGAAGGGGCTGGTTCTCAGAACGGCGAATCCGTCGAGCCTCTCCCCTCTGCCGTAACAGAGCAGGGTCTTCCCGAACCCGTGCGCGTGAACAGCCTCGACCTCCCGTGAGTAGTCGAGACCCGGAAGCAGCGCGTCCGAGATCTCGCGGACCTCGCCCAAGGCCCGCGAGCGTCCGGAGGCACTCAACTCGCCCCAGGAGACGATCTCGTCCGGCGTCGCCCCCCTGAATCTGTCGGCCTCGCGAATCAGCGAGAGCTCAACGATGAACGTCGGATGGGTTGCCGCGAATCCCGCCTTCGTGTAGAGCCCGAGGGTCGCTCCGCTCTCCGGCATGGTTTCGAGGCCAACCACGGAGCACCTGCTCGTGAGATAGTCGACGGCTCTGTTTACCAGAGCCGTGCCGATACCCAGCCCGTGAAACTGCGTTGGGACCCCGAACGTACCGAACCAGCCGACCTTCCCCCAGGTCCGAGCAAGGATGAACCCGACGAGGGCGCCGTCGGCCGCCACGGCGACGTGATTGCCGGCCGGGTCGAACGACGTCGCGTAGCGCAGCTCCTCAGTGGTCCGTTCGGGGAGACCTTCGGGCTCCCTGCGGTGGATCCTGTACCAGTCGGTGAACACACCGGCCTCTGTCTCGGCGACGGTGGACAGGTCCGAATCCGTCATGCGGCGAAGGCTGAAATCCATGATTCGTCCTACGTCTCCCTCAGAGCTTCGGTGATGGCGTCCCTCACGCCTTCCTTGGGCGCCTCGTAGCCCCAGCCGATCTCCTTGCCGTTGATGAAGATGGCGCGCGGTATCTGGTACCTGAGAAGCATGTCGCGGATCGCCACGGATTTCACCGGCTCCCCTCCGATCCCTCCCCGTTGACGATGAGATCGATGTAGGCCACGTCCACGAGGTCGCTCTCCTCGATTCCGAGAGCGTCCATGAGCTCGGCGACGCGCCTTCTCCCGTCAGACGGCGTCTCGTCGGGCCCCAGAACGGCCTCGAGCTCGACGAACTCGCCCAGACCCTCGACCTCGTCGAGGTGCACGCGCGTCCCGTGAACGAGATAGACGGCGCGCCGCTTCCGGACGG
>JAUWLR010000093.1 GCA_030613615.1 Candidatus Eiseniibacteriota bacterium | reverse complement strand
CGAGGACAGGAAGACCGAGAACGGGGAACTCCAGGTCCACGCGCGGCACATACTGATAGAGATAAGACCCAGCGAGCAGACGCTCGTCGAGCTCGAGAGCGATCTGAGAGAGCTCTCGGGGCTGGCAGAGAAGGACGGGCTCGTGGCCGCCGCAGAAGCACTGGGCTACGACATCAAGGCCACCAGCCCCTTCGTGGACGAGCGCTACATCCCCGGCGTCGGTGATCTGAGGCCCGCCGTGAAGATCGCATTCGCCAGCGAGGTGGGCACACCCGTCGGTCCGTACGTCACCGCCGATGCGTACTACATGTTCGAGGTCGCGGAGAAGCTGCCGAGCGTGCTCCCCACCTACGACGACCTCGCCGGCGAACTCCAGGGAGAGAACCCCGAGCACCCCGCCGCGACGGCCCTGATCCTGGAGCGTCAGAGCGACCGCGCTTCCGCCATCGCCGAGGAGATAGCGGCGGCGGTCCGGTCCGGCCAGCATCTGGAGGAGGCCGCGGCCGCGAGTGGCTACCAGGTCACGCAGTCGCAGCCCTTCTCGAGAAAGGACTACGTGCCGGGTATCGGCAACGGCAACGCATTCGTCGGCGCCAGCTTCGGCCTCCGAACGTCACAGACGAGCGACGCCGTTCACGTAGAGAACCCCGATCGCTACTACGTGATCCGTGTCGAGGAGAAAACGGCCGCTAGCCAGCAGGAGTTCGCCGAGCAGGAGGCTTCGTTGCGCGCACAGCTCCTCCAGCGCGAGCAGATGCAGGTGTTCTCAGCGTGGCTGGAAGATCTCATGGCCGGCGCAGAGATCAACGACTACCGGGACTCGTTCTTCTAGAGAGAGCAGCCCGCCGGCTCGCTCTGCCCTTCGCGTCAGCCCTCCGTAAGCCAGGAGTGGTCGGCGCCCACGATGATGATGATGTCCTCGAGCGGCGTCTCCGGGATCTGCTGGATGACGTTCGGGATGCGGAGCATCCGCGCGACTTCCAGGGCCGCGCCCATGTCGCCCGCGCGGTCCACAACGATCGTCTCCTCGTAGTCGAAGCTGTCAGCGTTCTTGAAGTCCACGACGTCGAAGCCACGATCTCGCAGATAGCGGGTGGTTCTTAGTCCGATGTCCTCGGTCCCGCAGCCGTTCTGCACAAGCACCACGGACTCGACCTCCCTGCTCGGAGGCGGAGCGACGAGTCCGTACACCGAGACCGCGACGTAGATGACGGCCGCCAGAAGGACGATCACGCTGACGCTGTAGAGCACCGACGAGGGAGTCGCCTTTCGCGAGCGTCGCTTCCCCGACGTCTTCTTGCGTGTGGTCCGCCTCGTCGCCACGCCGCCCCTCCTCTACTTGTCCAGGTGCGCTATCAGACGGTGGTAGGTCTGCTGGAGCGTCTCGGGAAGCACCCGCGTCTCCCCGACCACGGACACGAAGTTCGTGTCGCCTTCCCAGCGCGGCACGATGTGAACGTGCACGTGTCCGGGAACGCCCGCCCCCGCACAGTGACCCAGGTTCGCGCCCACGTTCATCCCCTGCGGAGAGAACGCGCGCCCCAGAATACGTTCCGCGTGCGCGATGTTGTCCATGACATCGCAGCGTTCTTCAGCCGTCAGCTCGGTGAAGCTGCCGACGTGTCTGAACGGCGCGATCATCAGGTGACCGTTGTTGTAGGGGTACGCGTTCAACATGACGAACGAGTGCTGCGTCCGCAGGAGGATGAGGTTGGTCTCGTCGTCGTCCTGCGGAGGCTTCACGCAGAAGATGCATTCCTCGGAGCTTCCCGACATCAGGTACTCCATTCTCCAGGGTGCCCACAGTCTGTTCATCCCTCTCCCCCCGCCTCACCGAGCACCAGGTTGTCGATCAGCCTTGTCTTGCCGAAGAAGACCGCCAGCGCCAGCATGGTCCCCGCACGAAGTTCGGCAACGTCGTCGAGCGACTTCCAGTCGACCGCCGAGACGTACTGCACCTCCGCGTGAGGCTTCGCCTCGATCATCGCACGAACTTCCCCCAGCACCCTCGCCGTGTCGGTCTCGCCGGAATCGTACAGAGAGCGGGCGTGCTCGAGTGCCGCGTGCAGCACGGGCGCTTCCGCTCGCTCCTCATCGCTCAGGTAGCCGTTCCGCGAGCTCAGCGCGAGGCCGTCAGGCTCGCGCACCGTTGGACCGCGGATGACCTGCACATCCATTCCCAGATCCTCGACCATCCGCTCGATGATGGCGGCCTGCTGGCCGTCCTTCTGGCCGAAGACGGACAGGTCAGGGCGAACCACCTCGAAGAGCTTGGCGACGACGGTGCAGACGCCGTCGAAGTGTCCGGGCCGGAACGCGCCGCAGAGCTTCTCGCCGAGCCTCTGCACATGCACCACGGTCGCGAAGCCCCGTGGATAAACGTCGGGCGCCTCGGGCGCGAAGACGATGTCGGCGCCGGCATCCTCGAGCAGCGCGACGTCCCGCTCGAGATCGCGTGGGTATGTGGCGAGGTCCTCGCTTGGACCGAATTGCGTCGGGTTGACGAAGATGCTCACGACGACGCTGTCCGCCAGCTCACGCGCCGTCCGGACCAGCGTCAGGTGCCCCTCGTGAAGGTAGCCCATCGTCGGCACGAGCCCGATAACGGCGCCAGAGGCTCTGAGCGCCCGCGCCCTCTCCTTCATCTCTCCGACCGTGCGGATGATCTCCACCGCAGGCACTCCGTTCTGCCCCGCCGCTCTTTAAGCTCAGTAGCTTTCGTCGAGGTCGGGATACGCGCCGGACTTGACGTCCCGGACGAACCCCTCGGCGGCCTCGGAGACCACCTTGCGCGCGTCCCCGTAGCCGCGGACGAACTTCGGCGCCGGTCCTTCCGTGTATCCGATGATGTCGTTGATCACCAGCACCTGGCCATCGCAGTGTGGCCCCGCTCCGATCCCGATGGTCGGGATCGACACCGCCTCCGTTATCTCGCGTCCCAGCTGCCACGGGATGGCCTCGAGCACCATGGAGAAACACCCGACCTGCGCGAGAGCCCGCGCGTCATCGAGCAGTCGCTCCCGCGTCTCGTCGTTCTTGCCCTGCACGCGGTAGCCGCCGAGTTCGTGGATAGACTGAGGGGTGAGGCCGATGTGCCCCATCACCGGGATCCCGGCGTCCAGCACCCCCTCGATCTTCTGTATGATCTTCCGCCCGCCCTCGAGCTTGACCGCTTCGGCGCCGCCCTCCTTCACCATCCGGCCAGCGCTCCGGACCGCATCGGCCGCGGAGGCCTGATACGACATGAACGGCATATCGCCGACGACGAGCGCGGCTGTTCTGGCCCGCGCGACGGCGGCCGTCAGCATCACCATTTCATCGAGGGTCACGGGCAGGGTGTTCTCGTGCCCGAGGACGACCATCGCGGCCGAGTCGCCCACCAGGATCATGTCGACTCCCGCGGCGTCGAGCAGCCTCGCGGTCATGAAGTCGTAGGCCGTGAGAACGGCGACCTTCTCCCCCGCCTTCTTCATCGCCGCTATCGAAGGCGCGGTGCGCTTCTTGCGTTCCATGTTCTTTCTCTGTCAGTGGTGAGGTGACTGCCACAGCCCGGGCCGGACCCTGCGGGTCAGAACCCCAGGCAGCGCGGTTCTTGCGGTCCGCCGCGTCAGGACCGCGTGCCGATCGGAACGTAGTAGGCGGTCCCTGTGTCGTGCTCCTCGATCTCGCGTGCGAGTTCCTCGAAGTCCGCGGTGCTCTCAACGAAGTTGATATCGTCGGTGTTCACGACGATCAGGGGCGTTTCCTCGTAGTGGAAGAAGAAGTAGTTGTACGCCTCGTTCAGCGTCCTGATGTACTCGGTCGACATGTCGCGCTCGAAGTCACGGCCGCGCTTCCGAATGCGCTCCATCAGACTGTCGACGGAGGCCTGAAGGTAGACGACGATGTCCGGCTTCGGCACCTCGCGCTCCAGGAGGTCGGCAAGCCGCTTGTAGAGCGCCAGTTCGTTGTCGTCGAGCGTGATATTCGCGAAGATGCGGTCCTTGGCGAATACGTAGTCGGAGACAACGCGCTCCATGAACAGGTCAAACTGCTTGAGTTCCGACTGCTGGCGATGTCGGGACAGCAGGAAGAAGAGCTGCGTCTGGAAGGCATAGCCTCGCATGTCCTGGTAGAACTGCGCGAGAAACGGGTTCTCCTCCACGACCTCGAGCTTGAGGTGCGCGCCCCATTCCTTTGCGAGAAGCATCGCCAGGGTTGTTTTCCCCGCCCCGATGACACCTTCGATGGCCACGTAGTTCTTCTTGGGCACGTTCCCTCCGCTGATGCGGTCGATGTCCTGCGCCGCCCAGTGCTGTCCTGCGCCATCCCCTCTACGCGGGGCTCGGTGGGCCACCGACGCGCCGCACGCTGCCGGCGAGGTCGCCCAGCGCCGCCACACGCTCTTGCAGGGTCTCCGTGTCCCCGGGGAACCTGAGGTCCGGCGCCAGCTCCGCGAGCGGGACCAGCACGAACGCCCTCCCCCGCGCGCGGGGATGCGGCAGCGTCAGCTCCTCTGTCTCGATCTCAACGTCGTCGTACAGAAGCAGGTCGAGGTCGAGCGTACGAGGACCCCGCACATCTGTTCTTACCCTGCCGCACGACGCTTCGATCGCGAGGAGCCTCCGCAGGAGTTCGACAGGCCCGATGTCGGTCGATACCTCCGCCACCGCGTTCAGGAAGTGAGGCTGGTCGGTCACGCCCACGGGCACGGTGTCGTAGACGGACGACACTGCCACGAACTCCGTATCGGGCAGCGCGTCCATCAGCCCGAGCGCACGGCGGACGTACTTCAGCCGGTCGCCCATGTTAGAACCGATACCGATCCACGCTCTGGGCACTGCCTGTTCTCCAGTGCGGTGCTTCCACGCCCGCGAGTCCTCGCCCCGGCGCTTCCACGCCCGCGAGTCCTCGCCCCGGCGCTTTCACTCCCGCCCGCATGCGACCCTACGCCGATTGGACCACCTCTACCTCGACGAAGTCAATCGAGCCGGCGATCGGAACGCTCGGCTTCCGTATCCTCACCACGACCTCGAGCGCTCCGAACTCCTTGAGCACGTCGCGCGCGATCTTGCTGGCCAAGGCCTCGAGCAGGTGGTACTTCTCATTGACGACCTCAGACTCAACGAGCCTGTAGACTTTCTCGTAGTTAACGGTCTTCTTCATGTCGTCGGAAGCAACGGCCTCGGAGAGGTCGGCGATGATGTCGACGTCGATCTCGAACCGCTGCCCCAGCTCGCGCTCGTTCTCTGACGCGCCGTGGTAGCCGTAGAGCTTGATGTTCTCGAGCGAGATCCTGTACTCAGCCATAGTCCACGCTCCTGGTTCGTGACATGTGGGTCGGCGCCCACTCTGGGCGCCCGTGCGTGCACACCCGTGCCTGCCCGACGCGCATCTCCGGCACGACGCGCCGAAACCCTACAGCATTCGCTTGATTCTGGCAACCGCCTCGGCAATTCGGTCCTCGGTCGTCGTCAGGGCCATGCGCACGTAGCGGTCGCCCGCCGCTCCGAACCCGACGCCCGGCGTCGTAACGACATGCCCGTCGCGGAGCAGCCGCGCGCAGAACTCCTGCGAGCGCTCTGCCGTCGGTACCCGCGCCCAGATGTAGAACGTCGCTCGCGGCCTTGGCACGTTCCAGCCGGCCTTGTGAAGGCCGTCAACCAGCACGTCTCGCCGGCGACGGTATGTATCGACCAGTTCCTCCAGCCGCTCGTCAGGAAGCGCCAGTGCCGCCTCCCCCGCCCGCTGGATGGCGGTGAAGACGCAGGAATCGACGTTGTCCTTGACGGTGGCCAGCGCCTCGAGCGCCTCTGGATTGCCGATGGCGAATCCCAGCCGCGAGCCGGTCTTGTTGAACGTCTTCGAGAACGAGTGGAACTCGATGCCAACGTCCTTCGCCCCGTCAATCTGAAGCAGCGACACCCGCGGACCCTCGTAGATCACCTCGGAGTAGGCCGCATCGTTCAGCACCAGGATGCCGTGTTCGCGCGCGAAGTCGACCGCGGTCTTAAAGAAAGCGATATCCGCCACGGCGCCCGTCGGGTTGTTCGGGTAGTTGAGAAAGAGGAGCTTCGCCCTGTCCAGGTCGCGCGGGGTGAGCCCCGTGAAGCTCGGCAGGAAGCCCTCCTGCTCTTTCAGCTCGATCAGGCGGACCTCGCCGCCCGCGAGCCATGTGGCCGCGGGATAGATGGGAAACGCCGGGTCGGGTATCAGCGCGACGTCACCCGGGTTCATCACCGCCAGCGGGAGGTGCCCGATCCCCTCCTTGGTTCCAATGAGCGGAAGGACCTCGCGCTCGGGATCCAGCGACACGCCGTAGCGGGCCTCGTACCAGCGTGCGATGGCGCGCTTGAAGGAAGGGTCGCCGCGCTGAAGCGGATATCGGTGCGTCGCGGGGTCCGTGCAGGCCTCGCGCAGCGCCGATACGATCTCGGGGAACGTCGGCAGGTCGGGATCCCCGATGCCCAGATCAACGACGTCGGCGCCGGACTCCAGGAGTTCGTTCTTGACCCGGTCGATCTCCACAAAAAGATACGGAGGAAGCTTGCCCAACCGCTCCGAACGTCTGATTCGGCTCATCGTTCTGGTTTCCATAAGGGGTTGTCCACAGGGGCTGTGTGTGCATCGAATGCGACGTGAGCGTATCCCGCGAATTCGCGGGGTGTCAAGCGGAAAGGGGCGCGCGTCGAGGCCTTGGAGCGCGCGGGCGCGCGTCGCTCATGGGTGCAGCGCCCGTGCACAGCGGCACCCGTGGCCGCAACGCCCGTGCGCCGCCGCACCCGTGGCCAGACCCCCATACGGAAGCCCGGCCGACAACAGGTGCCGGCCGGGCTATCGAACCATGTCCACCTCAGAGCCGTACGGCTCTACTGGCTATCGAGCTCCAGCTTCGCCCTCAGGAATTCGGCATCCTCCCCGGCGTCCTCCCTGACCGAAATCGGATACGGGTAGTAGATCCCGGTCATCTGCGTGAACCAGAATAGGTCACCCGCGTCCTGGCCGCTCACCATCTTCGCAACCAGGTAGTATGTGTAGGTACCCGACCCCGTCACCTCGAAAGTGGTGTGCACAGAGAAGTGCCTGTCCATGTCGGTGGCGGTCGGGTACAACGACGGGATCTCCTCGTCGACGAGGGCGAACCAGTAGTCGGAGCCGAAGCTGGATGAACTCGTGGAGTGGCACAGCTCGAGAGCGTCCATCGTCCCGTATGTATGCGATATCTTGATCCGAACGCTGGATGTCACCACGATGTAGCCGGGTCCGGGCACCGTGAGGGTCACCTGTGCGTCGTCGTACTGCGTGACGCTGCTGCCGATAACCGTCGTCGCGTTGTCAGTGTGCGTGTCGATGATGTTGGGCGGACCCCACTCCGCGTTGCCCCAGCCGTCGGCACACCGGAGCACGTAGCCCGCGACGGGGTCCTTGGCGAACCAGAAGCCCTCGATCACGGTCAGTGTGTCGGTTACGGCGAGATTCCCCTGAGCCGTCATTCTCCCTTCGACTCTCATGCTGTCACTGACAACGACAGGACCGTCGAAGTCGCCCGCGTAGCCCGAGCCATTCGCCACGCCCCTGATGGCCGGCCCGGTACCATCGTGCCAGCCCATCACAGCGGCGCCTGTTCCGTTGTGCCTGCCGTAGAGGGCGCCCGCACTGCTACCCGCGTTGTTGATCCTGAAGTACCCACAGATGTTCCCGCCCGTGTTCGTGATCGAGAAGGCGTTCCCACTCGACCCGTAGCTGCCGCTGTACGGCAGGTTCAGCCCGTTGTCCGCACCCAGCGACTGAAACGCCGACGGCACGCTCGCGAGCTTGAGCCTCGGGGCGAGCATCTCACCGTCGATCCAGAGCTGAAGGTAGTAGGGCGGCGTATCGAACGCGGGAAGTCCGCCGATGACCGCGCCGAGTTCAATGTTGAACCAGCCGTCCACAATGACCGTGGCCAGATGGGTCTCCGGACCCCAGACAGATGTGCCGCCAAGCTCGGCGTCGTACATCCTCGCCGTGACCGTGTAGGTCGCGTTGACCGGGTCCCCGGTGCCCGCGTCCGCCACAAATCCCTGGAACCAGATGCTCTCCTGTATGTCTCTCGACGGGTCCGCATCCCCAAACACGGCTCCATCACCGAGTTCCATCGACCGTGCTCCCGCAGTCCCGGCAAGCCCCAAAACCAGAACAAGAACGGCAAGCATCGCCACGTTGATAGCAGTCCTCGTTGACATCCCGTTACCCTCCTTGGTGATTTCACTCCCCGGGTTCGGATTCCCCGGGCGCGACGCTACCTCAGGTAGACCAGCCTGCCTGTCTCCCTCACCCCTGCGGCCTCAAGCGAGATGAAGTAGACGCCCGACGCCACACGCTGACCGCGGTCGTTCGTGCCGTCCCACGTCACACTGTGGCGACCTGGGCGCACGACTTCCGTGTTGAGTGCCGTCACGACGCGACCGGCGATGTCGTATATCCTGAGACTGATGCCCCGTGAAGCCGAGGCAACGTCCAGCTGAATGACCGTGCCGTCACTGAACGGGTTCGGGCTCGCGTTGTACAGCCTCGTGGCGAGCGTGCCACCCGTCCTGAGCGTCACGGGCTCACCAACAACATCCTCGCTGCCGTCGTCGTAGACACCGCGGAGTTCGTACCAGAACAGCGAGCCTGGCCACACCGTCGTGTCCTCGTAAACGCCGGGAGAGAACGGTGGGAGTTCTTCTTCGTTCAGCCTCTCGAACGGACCCTCCTCGGCCCAAGCTCTGTAGATGTTGAAGCCCGAGATGCCTCCGAGCGACTCGACCGTCCACCTCAGAGTCACGGTGAGGGGCTCGGTCTCCATGGCCACGAACGCTCCCTCGACCGGAGTGACGCTGCAACCCCAGAGCGAGAACGAAGCGCTCTCGGCGCTGCCAACGAACGGACCCCCCATGCGAGAGACCATCTCGAAGCTGGCCGAGGTTGTGTGAGAACTGCCGTCCGCAGGTGCCGCCGCGGTCGTCGCCCAGGTTCGGAGCTCGAACGCAGCGCCCGCGGACAGCGCGAACACCAGAAGAGCGGCTAGCGCCAACGCGACGCATTTCGCCTTCACGGCTTCCCCCTTTCGCATGTGCGGGATCAGGTTCCGGCGCGACCGTGGTCCGGCCGCATCGAGTGTGTCGGTGCGTCGGACCTGCCGACGGTCCGGTGGTCCGCGGAGCCTGATTGACCGCGTCCTTCAACACAGGTACCGAACTCAAGCTCATGTCACGACGCACACTAGGCGCACTCAAGGTGAGCTGTCAAGCTCGAATTCCGGCCTCGCACTGTGGACGGGGGCCGGCGAACTGGTATACTAGCTGACCACAATCGGCGCGGCGCTCGGCAGACGCGCGGCATGGCGCCCAACAGACGCGCGGCATGGCGCCCAACAGACGCGCGCCATCGACTGAGTCCGCGATTGCGCGTAAGCGGCCCGGACCATCGGAGCTTCCTGACTTGAAGAAGACCCTCGGCACGATCATCCATGAAGCAGAACGCTCCCGCCTGCCGTGGGGCTACCTGGCAGCAACGTTCCTGGCGATGGTGCTCGCGCGCAACCTGCTCGAAGGCGCGCTAGGCCCGAACGGCGCGATCGGATTCGTCTACTTCTCCTCCCCGTCGGCGCTCATGGTTCTCGACCACTTCGTCTTGTTCTATCTGAGTCTCTTCCTCTCGTTCGCCCTCATCCTCTCGGCACTGACCCGCGAGCGCATCGGCGCCGTAATGAGGGTGATGACGCCGGCGTGGGCGCTGCTGCTGCTCCCTCCCCTGCTGGACTACTTCATCACCTCGGGCGAAGGCATGAAGATAACCTACGTGCTGGATCTCAAACCCGTGGTGCTGCGCTTCTTCGATCCAAGAGCGAGCTTCGAGACCATATCCCCGGGACAGCGGGTTGAGATCCTGGGAGCCTGTCTGCTGGCGGGGCTCTACGTCAGGATCAAGACGGTGAGCTGGTTCAGGTCGGTCGCCGCGTTCTTCGCCATCTATGCCGCGCTCGCTCTCCATGGTGTCCTGCCCAGCCTGTTCGCCCGGGCATCCCTCGCGCTCGCCCGCGCCGCCACATCGGCCGAGTTCGCGTATTTCTCCGTCTTCAAGGCGGGTGGGATCGTGGCTGACGAAAGCAGGAAACTCGCGCTGCTCTTCCTGCTGACCTCGAGCGTGCTCGGGTGGTTCGCGTACCGTCGACATGCGCCCGGGAAGGCAGTCGCCCTGCGACGGAGTGTCCGCCCGCTCCGGGCGCTGCACTATCTGGGTCTCACGTCCTTCGGCATCGCGTTCGGCTGGGTGCTTTTCTCGCGGTACGGCGTGGAGTTCGCGGGGACCGGTGCCGTGCTCGGGATGCTCGCCACCTGCCTCGCCACGTTCTGTGCTTTCCAGGCGTCGGTCGCGATCAACGATCTCTTCGACGAAGAAGGCGACCGGGTCGCGGGCGAGAGGCGCCCGCTCGTGTCAGGCACTCTGGAACGTCGGGATCTCGTCGGGCAGGCGGCCGTCTTTTCGCTGGCCGCCCTGCTCTTCGCGCTCAACGTGAAGTACCAGACTTTCCTGTTCGTTGTGCTCGCGCTGATAGTCTCGTTCGCCTACTCGGCCCCGCCGCTTAGGCTCAAGCGGTTCCCAATCGTGTCAAGCCTGACTCTCGG
>JAUWLR010000013.1 GCA_030613615.1 Candidatus Eiseniibacteriota bacterium | reverse complement strand
GGATCGCGATACTACAAGAGAAGGCGGAGCTGGACGGGATTTCGATTCCCAATGACGTAATCCATTTGATAGCAAATTGTGTTACGTCCAATATCCGCGAGCTGGAGGGGTCGCTCGTCCGGCTCCTAGCCTTCTCAAGTCTCACCGGCAGCGAGATCACGGTCGATCTGGCCAAGGAGGTCCTCAGCGAGTTCCTGGGGGCTCCCAGAGGCCCGATCTCGGTGGCCCGCATACAACAGGCCGTGGCGGAGACCTTCGGCGTGCCCGTGGAGAAGATGAAAGCGCGGGGCCGCGCCAGGCAGATCGCTCACGCACGCCAGGTGGCCATGTACCTCGCCCGCGAGCTTACTCACCTGTCGCTGGCGCAGGTGGGGGAGCACTTCGGCGGCAGGGACCACACGACCGTCCTGCACGCTCAGCGCAAGATATCCCAGGCTGTTGAGCATCCCGGCCAGACGCAGCGCGACGTCGAGAACCTGAGGCGCATGCTCAGGACAGCATAGACGCCGTGGACATCACGCACCCCTTACGCTTGGAACATGCGGCCCCGTCTTGAGCGGGGCCGTTTGCAGCTGAGCCAGGACCGGCAGCTGCGAGGCGCCCCGGCCCGCCCGCAACGTGCACAGCCCGTGGATTTCGTGGGGAGGCGTGTGAACAGCTCTGGATAGTCGGGGTGAGATGTGGATACGGTGGGACAGTTGGTCGTCTTGTCCAGCGCGTTCTCCACAAGGACCGTCAGCCGGTCCGAAGTGAGGAGCCGCCCGGAAGCGTCCGAGAGCGGTGGGCCGCCGTGCATCGCCTCTCGCGGCCGCGACGGTGCCACACCCTTGTTGTCAACATTTCCACAGTCCCTACTACTACTACTGATGTTCTATATATGAGGAGTAGAAGTGCTTTGCCTGTGAACAAGATCCCAGAGATGTTCAGGTGAATACCCGTGTCACGTCACACCCGAACGTCGAGGGAAAAAGACCGTTCGACAAGGGCGGCAGGTCTCTTGTTCAACGCCAGTCGTCAACGTGTTCACGAGGCTCTCGGAGCCCGGGCTTTTGCCTTGCAGGGCATTGAACGCGACCATATAATGACGGCCGAAGGCGAACCCTGTCGTCGGCGGCGAAGTACGTCCCGCTTGCGCACCCGTGCATGAAAAGCACACCCCCTTGGAGGTTGCTCATGAAGTTCTCCATCCCGCGGCAGAGTCTGGACAAGGCGATCCAGAGAGTGTTGGCGGTGGTCTCTCCGAAGACGACACTCCCGGTCCTCGCGAACTTCCTGCTGGAAGCGAACGAGAAGGAGAAGAAGATATCCCTTACGGCGACCGACCTTGACATGACCGTCACCACGGGCGTCGACGCAACGGTGGAAAAAGGGGGAAGTGTCACTCTGCCGGCCAAGCGGGTCGCCGAGATCGTGCGCGAGCTTGGCGATACGGACGTGGCGATGTCGGCGGAGGGGGAAGAGATCACGATCAAGGCGGGCAAGAGCAAGTTCAGGATCGTGGGAATCCCGACGGAGGAGTTCCCCTCGCTTCCCAAGAGCGAGCGCGCAAGCGCGTTCTCCGTGGATGCGGCAACGCTCGCACGGATGGTTGACAAGGTGAGCTTCTGCACTTCGAAGGACGAGACGCGGCCGTCGCTGAACGGCGCGATATGGGAGTTTGCCGCTGACAACATGGGCATGACGGCGACCGACGGACACAGGCTCGCGACCTTCAAGACCGAGGGAGACTTCAAAGCGCTGGCGGGGAAGAACATGATCGTCCCGCCGAAGGCGCTCGGGCACGCGGTCCGGATCATCTCGGCGGAGGGGGAGGACTCGGTCAGCGTCTCCGTCCACGAGAATCACGTCGCGTTCTTCATCGGGTCGACCACCATCAATTCAAGACTACTGGAGGGGCCGTTCCCGAACTACCGACAGGTGATTCCGAAAGACAACGACAAAGAACTCGTGCTCAAGCGCGAGACTCTGATGAGTGCCGTACGACGTGTCGCGGTACTCGCCGACTCGCTGACGCACCAGGTGCGCATGACGCTGACGAAGAAGAAGGTCGAACTCGTTGTGTCGACTCCGGATGTCGGCGAAGCGAGAGAAGAGATACCGGGAACGTTCAATGCCGAGTCGCTTGAGGTCGGCTACAACGCGAACTACCTTCTGGATGTTCTCAAGCACATGGACAGTGACAACATACGCTTCATGCTCGGCAGCGCGGTCGGGGCGGCGATCGTCAGTGCAGTAGAGGAGACGGAAGGGGAGGAGTACGTCTGTCTCCTTATGCCACTCCGCCTTACCTCGTAGCGCGAGGAGTGCGCGGGTGTGGATCAGAGCGCTCAGGCTCACTGACTTCCGGAACTACGAACGACTGGAGCTGGAGCTCGAGGAGGGGCTCAACTTCTTCGCTGGTGGGAACGGCAGCGGCAAGACGAGCATCCTCGAGGCGGTTTCGTATCTGGCCGTCGCGCGCTCACTCCGGGGGGCGAGCGACGCAGAGGTGGTGCGGGGGGGGAGTCCGGGGTTCGGCGTCGGCGGCGATATCGTAGCGGACGGCACCGTCAGGTCGAGCACTCTCAGGTTCGCTAAAGGCGGCAAGAAAGAAGTAACGCTCGACGGCGAGAAACAGACGTTGCTGTCCGATCTCGTGGGGGTTCTGCGGGTCGCGTGGTTCTGCCCCGAGGACACGTGGCTGACCAAGGGTGGTCCAGCGGAGCGACGGAAGCTCCTGGATATGACACTCTGCCAGCTCGACCCTTCGTATCTGGATGCGCTGTCGAACTACCGGCGGACGCTGAGACAGCGGAACGAGGCGCTTCTTTCCTGGACCCCCGACGAAGAGTCCGAGGCGCTCGTGGACGTCTGGTCGGAGCGGCTGCTGGACTACGGGAGCAGGGTCACGGTCGGCAGGATGCGCCTGCTGCCCCGGCTCGCCGAGGCCGTCGCAGGCTTCCATGAGAACATCTCCGGCTCGGATGCGCTCGGACTGAGATACAGAAGTACGACAACGGGTGTCACCGGGAGCGGGGACGACCCGCGGACCGAAAACGAGGTCAGATCGTCGTTCAGAGACTCATTGGAGCGCGTGGCGGCGGACGAACGGCGCCGCGGCTTCACTCTTGTAGGACCGCACCGCGACGATCTCGAGGTCAGATTGGGAGACCGCGCGCTCAGGACGTTCGGTTCGCAGGGGCAGCACCGCACGGCCGCCATCGCGCTGAAACTGGGTGAGGCGGCGGTGCTCGATTCCGACGGTCGCGGGGTGGTAGTGCTTCTCGACGACATCATGTCGGAGCTCGACGATCAACGTGCGGCATCACTGTTAGAACTGGTGGGTGATCTGGGCCAGGCCCTGATGACCTCGACCAAAGGTGCACCCGCACTCGCAGCGGGTCGCAGGAGCAGGAGCTTCGTCGTAGAAGCTGGTGAGGTCAAACGTCAGTGAAATGGGCGGAGCCGATCGGGAAGATACTCGCGGACGTCGTCCGTGACCTGGGCCTCTCGAAGAAGCTCTCAGAGCAGCGCGCGGTCGTTGAGTGGAGCGAGATCGTCGGCAGGAGAGTTGCCGAGCACGCGACTGCCCTGAGGGTGGACAACGGAAGGCTGTTCGTCGAGGTTGACAGCCCCGTGTGGTCCCAGGAACTGACACTGATGAAGCGTAACATACTCCGCCAGATCAACGACCGAATCGGTCGCAAGGCGATAGACAACATCCACTTCGTGCTTGGGGGAGCGAGACCATATGGCGCCTCCGGTCGCAACAGCAAAGAAGAAAGCGATGGCGAAGTCTAAGAAGAAGGACACCGGGAAGGTCAAGCCGACGAAGAAGGCGGCGAGCTCGAAGAAGGCGGCGAGCTTGAAGAAGGCGGCGCCGAAGAAAGCCGTGGCGAAGACCGCGAAGGCGAAACCGATGAAAGCCGGTGGGTCGGTGAAGAAGGCCGCGGGTGCGGCAAAGAAGAAAGTGGCGAGCCCAAAGAAGGCGGCGCCGAAGAAAGCCGCGCGCAAGACCACGAAGGCGAAACCCACAGCGAAGAGCGTATCCAAACCAACGAAGCAGAAAGCGGCGAAGTCGATCGATCACGTCGTCGTCGACGAGTTCCCCCTTGAGGCCAAGAACGACAAATCCTACGACGCGAACCACATCCAGGTCCTGAAGGGCCTCGAGGCCGTGCGGAAGCGCCCCGCCATGTACATCGGCGACACCGGCAGGCGCGGTCTCCATCATCTGGTATCCGAGGTCGTCGACAACTCCATCGACGAGGCGATGGCCGGCTTCTGCGACAAGATCAGCGTGATCCTCCACAACGATGGCAGCGCGACGATCGAGGACAACGGGCGCGGCATCCCCGTGGACCGGCACGCGACAGAGAAGAAGTCGGCGCTCGAGGTCGTGATGACCGTACTGCACGCCGGCGGGAAGTTCGACAAATCCAGCTACAAAGTGTCCGGTGGGCTGCACGGCGTCGGTGTGTCGGTCGTAAATGCGCTCTCCGAGTGGTGCACGGTCGAGGTCGCGCGGGACGGCATCATCTACACGCAGAGTTACACCCGGGGTGTACCGGAGGCGAAGGTCAAGCCGAAAGGGAAGCGGAAGAAGAGCGGGAACAAGACCACGTTCCTGCCAGATCCCGAGGTGTTCGAAGAGACGGAATTCGATTTCGAGGTAGTGGCGGCGCGCTGCCGCGAACTCGCGTTTCTGAATGCGGGGCTCACGATCGTCGTGTCGGACGACCGGACAGGCGAGGAGAGCGAGTTCCAGTACAAAGGTGGGCTACGCGATTTCGTGAAGTTCATGAACGAGAACAGCACCGCTCTGCACAAGAAGATCGTACACTTCGAGCGAGAGAGAGACGACACGGCGGTTGAGATCGCGCTTCAATACAACGACTCGTACCGCCCGAGCATTCACTCCTACGCGAACAACATCAACACGATCGAGGGCGGCACTCACCTGACGGGCTTCAAACAGGCACTGACGCGGACCATAAACAGCTACGGCGAGAAGAACAACCTGTTCGGGAAGAACGGGAAACCTGTGTCCGGCGACGACTGCCTCGAAGGACTTGCGGCGATCGTCAGTGTCAAGGTGAAAGAGCCGCAGTTCGAGGGGCAGACGAAAACGAAGCTGGGCAACAGTGAGATAAAGGGGCTGGTCGCGTCTATCGCGGGGGAGGGGCTCCAGGAGTTCTTCGAGGAGACGCCCTCGGTCGCCAGGAAGATAGTCTCGAAGGCCGTGGCGTCGTCGCAGGCGCGCATGGCCGCGAGGAAGGCGCGCGACCTCTCCCGGCGGAAGTCGGTGCTGGAGGGGAGCTCTCTGCCCGGGAAGCTGGCGGACTGCTCGATCACCGACCCGGAGCTCTGCGAGCTCTACCTGGTTGAGGGTGACTCGGCCGGAGGGTCGGCGAAGATGGGGCGCGACAGACGCTACCAGGCGATCCTCCCATTGCGCGGGAAGATCCTGAACGTATTCAAAGCCAGGGTGGACAAGGTCTTCCACAACGAGCAGATAGGCATGATCATCACGGCGCTGGGTGCCGGAGTGAGCGGGGCGGGCGGAGACGACGACAACGGCGAGGATGACAGCGGGTTCTCCCTCGAAAAGCTCCGCTACGGGAAGACCATCATCATGACCGACGCGGACGTGGACGGCGCCCACATCCGGACACTCCTTCTGACGTTCTTCTACAGGTACATGCCCGCGCTCATCGAGAACGGCCACCTCTTCATAGCCCAGCCGCCCCTCTACAAGATCAAGAAGGGCAAGGACGAGTTCTACGCGTACGACGAGAAGGAGAAGAGTAAGGTCTTGAAGAGGCTCGGCGCGGAGGGGGCCCACATCCAGCGGTTCAAGGGACTGGGCGAGATGAACCCCGACCAACTCTGGGCCACGACGATGGACCCCGAGCGCCGCGTGATGCTCGAAGTAACGATAGAAAGTGGCGCGGAGGCGGACCACATCTTCAACATCCTGATGGGAGACGCGGTCGAGCCCAGGAGGAAGTTCATAGAGACGCACGCCAAGCAGGTGCGCAACCTGGACATCTAGACTTCACGAGGACGCGATGCCAACGACCGAGAGAATCGTTCCCGTAGTCATCGAAGACGAGATGAAGAAGTCCTACATCGATTACGCGATGAGCGTGATCGTGTCGAGGGCGCTGCCGGACGTCAGGGATGGCCTGAAGCCGGTGCAACGGCGCATCCTTGTCGCGATGGACGACTTAGGGTTGGCGCACAACAAGCCCTACAGGAAGTCAGCGAAGATTTGCGGCGACGTCAACGGCAACTACCATCCGCACGGGACGGTCGCCATCTACGACGCGATGGTCCGCATGGCGCAGGACTTCTCACTGAGACACCCGCTGGTGAACGGGCAGGGCAACTTCGGGTCGATCGACGGGGACAGAGCGGCAGCCGAGCGATACACCGAAGCGCGCATGACGCGTATCGCGGAGGACCTGCTCGAGGACCTGAAGAAGGAGACGGTCGACTTCGTGCCGAACTACGACGGCACGCGCAAAGAGCCGCTGGTGCTGCCCGCCAAGCTCCCGAACCTCCTCATGAACGGCGCTTCCGGTATCGCGGTCGGGATGGCGACAAACATTCCGCCCCACAACCTCGAGGAGCTCACCGAGGCCATCATTGCGATTATCGACGACCCGGACATCCCCGACGAGAAACTCCTCGGCATGGTACACGGGCCGGACTTCCCGACGGGGGGTATCATCTTCGGCCGAGCCGGTGTGCGGGACGCGTATCTGACGGGTCGCGGGCGCATCGTCGTGCGCGCGCGCGCCAACATTGAGGTCCACCAGAACGGCGCGGAGAGCGTGATCATCACCGAGATCCCGTTCATGGTGAACAAGTCCAGTCTTATCGAGGCCATCGCCAATCTCGTCCGCGAGGGCAAGATCACGGGGATACGCGACATCCGCGATGAGTCCGACCGCGACGGTATCAGGGTCGTGATCGACATGAAGCGCGATGCGCAGGCGAACGTTGTTCTGAACCAGCTCTACAAGAGCACGCAGATGCAGACGACGTTCGGGACGATCCTCCTGGCGCTCACCGACAACATTCCGAAGGTGATGACGCTGAAGGAGATGTTGAGCCACTACGTTGCCCACCGCGAGGAAGTCATCGTCAGGCGGACCAGGTTCGAGCTGGCCAAGGCGGAGGCGCGGGCGCACATCCTCGAGGGACTTAAGAAGGCGCTCGACCATATTGACGAGATTGTTCAGATCATCAAGAAGTCGAAGGACGTCGAGCACGCACGCGCGCAGCTGATGAAGACATTCAAGTTCTCGGAGATACAGGCCCAGGCGATTCTCGACATGAGACTTCAGCGCCTGACGGGGCTCCAGCGGAAGAAGATCGAGGACGAGTACAAGGAGATCATCAAGCTCATCGCCACGCTCAAGGGTATTCTCGAGAGCAGGGCGAAGGTGCTTGCCATCATAAAGGAAGACATCACGACCGCGGCCGAGGCGTACGGCAACGAGAGGCGCACAGAGATCGTCGAGGCGACGACCGACTTCGCGATCGAGGATCTGATCGCCGAGGAGGACATGGCGATCTCAATCTCACACACCGGCTACATCAAACGGCTTCCGGTCGGGACCTACCGCAGGCAACGGCGCGGCGGCAAGGGTATCACCGGCATGGGCACCAAAGAGGACGACTTCGTCGAGCACATGCTGATCGCCTCGACTCACGACTACATCCTCTTCTTTACGCCGAGGGGCCATTGCCATTGGCTCAGGGTGCACGAGATTCCGCAGGCCGGTCGAGCGGCCAAGGGGAAGGCGATCGTCAACCTGCTGCAGGTGAACAAGGATGACTCCGTAGCGACGTTCATCACGGCCCGCGACTTCGACGATGAGCACTTCGTGGTGATGGCGACGAGAAAAGGCGTAGTCAAAAAGACGAGGTTGTCGGCCTACTCTCACCCGAGACGCGGGGGCATCCGCGCCATCAATATCGATAAGGGCGACGAACTCATCGACGCTGCGGTGACCGACGGCAACCATGACATCGTTCTCGCGAAGAGGCTGGGCAAGGCGATTCGCTTCCGCGAGAGCGATGTGCGCGAAATGGGGCGGACGGCACGCGGCGTGCGCGGCACGCTCCTAGAGAAGGGCGACGAAGTCGTCGGCATGGTGGTCGCCGTCGGTGAGCAGGGGACCGTTCTGTCTGTGACCGAGAACGGGTATGGCAAGCGGACCAGCATTTCCGACTACCGCATCATCAGGCGCGGCGGCAAGGGCGTCATCTCGATAAAGGCGAACAAGAGGAACGGGAAGGTCGTCGCCGTCAAGATCGTCAACGAGCCGGATGAGGTCATGATAATGACCGCGAAGGGAGTCATGATCCGCCTTCCCGTCAAGGGCATAGCACGCATCGGGCGCAACACTCAGGGCGTCAGGATCATCAAGCTCGGCAAGGGCGACAGGGTGGTCGACGTCGCCTGTGTGGCGAGCGAGGAGTAGCTTGGCCGGGGCGCGGTGCCCCATCAGGAGGTGAACGTGAGCGTGAGTCGAGTCGAGCGCACGGCGCTGGTCTCGGTCCTGATTAACATCGGGCTCGTCTTCCTCAAACTGTTTCTCGCGGTGCTGTCCGGAAGTCTGGCGCTTGTCGCAGACGCCTGGCACTCGGGGTCCGATGTCGTGGCCTCAGCTCTGGTGTGGACCGGAGCGCGCATCTCGCGCCGGGAGGGCCGGGTCAATCTGGCCGTCGTCGAGAACATCGTCGGTCTCATTATCAGCGGCCTGATCCTCTGGGCCGCGGTCGGTATCTTTCGCAAGGTCTCTGTTGTCGGCGGCGCACCCATCACGAATCTCCCGCTGGCGATAGGCGGCAGTCTCGTCGCCGCGCTTGTTTCGTACTACGCCGCTCAGTACAAACTGCACGTCGGACGCGAGACGGGCAGCCTCAGCCTGGTCGCCGACGGATATCACTCCCGCATGGACACCCTGACAACCGCCGCCGTCGTTGTGGGTCTCATGGGCCACGCGATCGGCATCGAACTCGACCGTATCGCGGCCGTCGTTGTTGCTCTCTTCGTACTGGAGTCGGCCATCGTCATCGGGGCAGCGGCGATGCGAGGGCTCCGCAAGGGCACGACGACACAGGCGGAGTCACTCTCGGAGATCATGCAGACACGCCCTGCTCTGGTGCTTGGGACCGCGTTGGACCGACTGGGTGTTCGCGCGTTCTTTGTGCGCGCGCGGAGCATGATCGGGCGCCCCGAGTGGCGGCGGCGGTGCGCGTGGTCCGTGGCCGTTCTTCTGCTTGTTGTGTGGGCGCTCACGAGCGTGTCGTTCGTTGGCCCGGGTCGTGTGGGCGTCGTCACGAGATGGGGCAGGGCGCTGGAGGAGATCATGACGCCGGGCGTACACCTCAAGGCGCCGTGGCCGATGGACAGAGTCGTGCGCGTGGAAGTACCGAAGGTGAGACGTCTGGAGATAGGCTTCCGAACGCGCGAAGTGGCGCGCTCGATCAACGCGGTCGCCGCCGAGTTCTACGCGACGCTATGGGAAAGCCGTCACGCCGCCGGGACCTACGAGAAGCTCCCGGAGGAAGCGCTGAGACTGACGGGCGACGAGAACGTCGTGGACATGAACGTCGTCTTCTTTTATCGCGTGAGCGATCCCAAGGCGTACCTCTTCAAGGTCGCGAGAGCGGAGGACCTCATCAGATCTGTGGGCGAGTCCGTGATGACGAATATCGCGGGCCGGCTTGCCCTCGAAGACGTAATCACCGTGCAACGGGACGTTTTCGAGGAGCTGATCCTCACTGTGACACAGGGGCTTCTTGACGCGGTCGAGGCGGGCGTGGAGATCACGGGCGTCAGACTTCAGGACGTGCACCCGCCCCTCGAGGTGGTTCCGGCATTCAGAGACGTCGCCAGCGCCAGAGAGGACAAGAGCCGGATCATGAATGAGGCGCTCGGCTACATGGACGAGACCATTCCGAAGGCGCGCGGTGACGCCGGGCGCCTGATGCTTGAGGCCGAGGGATACAGGTCCGACAGAATCGACCGGGCGCGCGGCGACTCCGAGCGATTCAAGGAAATGGCGCGGCACTACAGGGGCTCGAAAAGGGTCACCGAGACGCGCCTCTACCTCGAGACCATGGAGAGTATCCTGGCCGGCATCGAGAAGTATATCGTGAGCGCGGACATCGATCTCGAGGGCTACGACATCCGCGTGTTCGACAAGGCGCTTTCGTCAGACGCGGCTCTGCAAGACTAGGCGCGGCGAGGCCGCGCGGAGGGCCGGTGGCGCGGCGACGGGACGCGAGCCCGTGACACGGTGGTCGGAGAATCGACCCGGGAGGGACAGGTGACACGAAGAAGATACTACACGGCGGCGATCACGATCATCGCCCTGCTTATTCTCAGAACCGCGATGTTCGTGGTCGACGAGACGAGCACGGTGATCGTGACTCAGTTCGGGCGCCCGGTGAGAGTGATCGAGACCGCCGGCCTCAACTGGAAACTACCGCAGCCGATCCAGTCCATCACGCTCTTCGATAAGCGGCTTCTGGTCTACGACCCCAAGGCGACGGAGTTCCTGACGAACGACAAGAAGAACATCGTTGTCGATGCGTTTGTCGCCTGGCGGATCGCGGATCCGGAGAAGTTCCTCGAGACGGTGAATGACCGGGAGGGGGCGGAGGTGCGGATGGCGGACATCGTCGCGTCTGAGCTGGGGGCCGCGCTTGGCCAGTATCCGCTCCACGCGCTGATATCGGTCGACCCCGACTTGATGAAGGTCGATGAGATAATGGAGAGAGTGGCGCTGGGGTGCAGGACAACGGCCGAGTCGAGCTTCGGTATCGAGGTGGTCGACTTGCGGATGAAACGTCTCGCCTTCCCGGAGCAGAACAAGCAGAGCGTCTTCGATCGCATGCGAGCCGAGCGAGAGCGGACGGCGAAGAAGTACCGCTCAGAGGGAGAGGAAGAGGCCATCAAGATCCGCGCCGAGGCTGACAAGGAGCGGCAGGAGATCCTAGCTGCCGCCTACATGGAGGCCGAGAAGGTCCGCGGCGAGGGCGACGCGGAGGCGATGCGCATATACGGCGACGCGTACAACACGGACCCGGGATTCTACGAATTCGTGAGGACACTCGAGTCCTACAGAAAGTTCCTCGACGACAAGACCACGATTGTGCTGTCGTCGGATTCGGACCTCCTCAAGCTCCTCGATAAGAAGGGGAACTGAGACAGGAAGGGGAATTGAACGTGGCGGAGACAACGGTCAGGTCCGACATGTCCGCCGGACTCCCGAAGGTCTGGAAGCTGGCGCGGTTGATCGCGCTGGTCGCCGTCGCCATGTATTTACTGTCGGGCATATATGTCGTCCAGCCCGACGAGCGTGGTGTGGTCAGGAGACTCGGCAGGGTCGTAGCGGCGGACATTCAGCCGGGCATCCACTACCGCATCCCCTGGCCGGTCGACTCGGTTGCCAGGCCACAGGTCACAGCGATCAAGCGGATGAGCATCGGATACAAGATCATCGACCAGCTCCGCGGACTCACGCCCGAACCGCGAGAGACCCAGTTCGTCACCGGGGACGAGAACATAATCGAGATGCAGCTCTTGGTCCAGTATGTTGTCAAGGACCCGGCGCGCTTCCTCTATGCGGCCGAAGAACCGCACTGGCTGATCAAGAAGGTGGGGGAGTCGGTTCTCACCGAGAAAGTGGCCGCACTGGGCGTCGATGAGCTCCTGACAACGGCGAAGATCGAGGTGGCAACCGCCGTGAAGAACCGCGCGCAGGACGTGCTGGACTCCTACGGCGTCGGCATGGAGATCGTGGCCGCCCACCTGCAGGAAGTCAATCCTCCACGTGAAGTGGCGGACGCCTTCCGCGATGTCGCGAGCGCGAGGGAGGACAGAAGCCGCATCATCCAGGAGGCGAACGGCTACGCGAACCGCGTCGTGCCCATGGCGCGCGGCGAGGCGCAGCGACTGATCACCGCGGCGGAGGGATACCGGACAGAGAAAGCCAAGACCGCCGAGGGCGAGGCGCATCGCTTCAGAGCTACCGTCGTCGAGTACTGGAAGAACCCGGCGGCAGCCCGCCAGCGCCTGTACCTCGAAGTGATGGAAGAAGTGCTGTCGAAAGTAAGGAAGTACGTAGTCGATGCGGAGTCCGGAGAGCGACTCAACCTGAGGTTCCTGTCGCAACGCGACCGATAGTCCCCCATGCGCGTAAGCGCCAGGACGGTCCGCGTTCGACCACGTTGCAACGCGCGCGTCGATGCCCGCACCAGCGTTTACGCTTGACAGAATCAACTTCAGACAGCTAGACTCAGTTGGTTTTGTTGGCCTCAGTTCGCGCCGGTTAAAGCGGACAGCGAGGTTGCATATGCGACCCGCGAGCGACAATCAGTGGAAGGGCTGAGTGTTACTTGTAGGCCCAGAGCAGGATCATCACAACCGTAGCGCGGCCATAGAGCGACCCCGGGATCACTTTCGCATAGAAGGAAGTGGCGCGGGGTTTCTATGTGAACATGGGCGGTGACCGTCCGAGAACTCTCGGAGTTGCGCCCACCGGTTTCCAGGAGAAGTCCGACACACCATTCCAAGCAAGGGGCCCGGCCAGGATGAAAGAGGGCTTCATTGGAAGCGAGAATCTCCTGAAGCTGATAGGGAGATGGGCGAAGGACCACCGGGTCTACGTGCCGGTCACGTTCGACATCATGAACAACGAGGAGACGCCGGACTACGATCTCGTCAAGGACGCCGTGCCAGAGACGATGCAGCTCCACGGAGCGGCCCCGGCGCATTCGGCCAAGGCGTTCGTCTTCTACCCACGCGAGGTCGTGGCCAACTACCCCAGCAGCGACGCTGAGGCCAACGTGGAGGCCCCCTCCACGGTCGTCGTCGGTCCGCGCGGGTGCGATGTCCGCGGCTTGGCCAAGTTCGACAAGGTCTACTGGAGCACCAAGCATTTCACCGAGGAGCACGACGATCCCTTCATCATAGAGAAGCGGGAGAACACGTACGTCGTCTCGATTGACTGTACGGCAGCGAAGGAGACCTGCTTCTGCACCGCCGTAGGTGGTAAGCCGTTCGTGGAGGAGGGGTTTGACCTCAACCTCTCGCCGCTGGGCTCGGGGTGCATTGTGGCCGTCGGGTCTGAGCGTGGGGAAGGTCTGCTCGCCGGTTCGGACGACCTGGTGAGAGAGGTGACGCAGGAGCACAAGTCCGAGCGCGACAAGAACCGCGCGTTGGTGACCGAGGCGGTCGACCGGCAGAACGCGCAGTTCGCGGTAGACCAGCCGTATGACAAGCGCGACCTCGCCTCGTCGGAAGACGCGTGGGCGTACGTGACGCAGGACTGCGTCGGCTGCGGGGCGTGCAATCGTGTGTGCCCGACGTGCACGTGCTTCCTTCTCGTGGACCAGCGGGCGAAGGGCGGATACGAGCGGAGCCGGAACTGGGACACGTGTTTGTCCATCGGGTACGCACGCACGGGAGGCGGGGGCAACTCTCGACCCGCGCTCGCGCAGCGACTCGAGAACAGGCTGCGCTGCAAATTTGAGTACTCACGCGACAGGTACGGCCTCGTGACATGCACCGGCTGCGGCAGGTGCATCGATGCCTGCATGGGCAGGATCGACATGAGGGAAGCCATCAAGCACGTGGTCACGGAGAAGGCGAAGGCATGAAGAATCTCTATAGGCCAATCGAAAGTGTGATCGAGGACATCAAGTCGGAGACGCCGAACATCACGACGTACCGCTTCCGACCGAAGGAGCCCATCAGCTTCGAGGCCGGCCAGTTCGTCGAGCTGACGGTGCCCGGTGTCGGGGAGGCTCCATTCACACCGTCCTCCAACCCGAACGTTACCGGGACGATGGAAATCACCATCATGGCGGTCGGGACGGTGACAGAGGCCCTGACGAAGATGAAGGTGGGCGACACGGTTGGGATCAGAGGACCCTACGGCAACGGTTACAATCTCGCCGACTTCGAGGGCAAGGAGATCCTCATCATGGGGGGCGGCGTCGGGCTGGCCCCGCTCAGGTCGCTCATTCTGGCGCTCTTTGATGACGTGGACAAGTACAAGAAGATATCCATTCGCTACGGCGCGCGGACACCGGAGGACATCATCTACAAGAACCTCCTTCCGGAGTGGGCCAAGGTGAAGAACACCGAGGTGCTGCAGACCATCGACGAGCCACACCCCGACTGGAAGGGAACGGTCGGCGTCGTCACCGTTTTGCTCGACGACCTGCCGCTTCTGACGACCGTCGACGTCGAGAAATTGCCATTCAATCCAGAGACGGCGGTGGCGTGCGTCTGTGGTCCGCCGATCATGCTCAAGTTCGTCAATGCCGCACTGCTCGACAAGGGGTTCAAGCCGGAGAACATCTACCATTCGATGGAGCGCAACATGAGCTGCGGGCTCGGCAAGTGCGGGCACTGCATGATGGGTGAGTTCTACATCTGCAAAGACGGACCCGTCATGACGGCGGCGCAGATCGCTGAGTTCGATGATCCGTTCTAGCTGTTCACGTTTGAGAGGTTAAACGAAATGCCAGAGACCAAAAAGGCGTCTTGTCTCTTCTGCTCCTTCCAATGCGGCTTCGCGATGGAGATGGACGCGGGAGTGCCCGTCAGAATTGACCTGGACACCGAGGCCCCGCACAATCTCGGGTCGCTGTGCACCCGGGGGCACTACAATCTGGAGCTCCTTATCCATCCCAGGCGCAATCTTGCGACTACGGTCAACAGGCGGAGAGTTCCGTGGATGTCGGGGGTGACCAAGGTCGCGGGGAAGCTCAAGGAGATCAAGGAGGCCGACGGCGGTGACGCGCTGGGCCTGATCTTGGGCACCGAACTCTCCAACGAGGACTACGCCGCGGCCGCCGCGTTCGCCGCCGGCACGCTCGGCACTGGTAACATCGCCGTTGCGTACGACGGGAACGACTATCCGCTCCTCAAGGGAGGAGGCGGGGGTGACGCGACGCCGTCGGACCTCGACGACGCCGACTGCTTCGTGCTGGTGGGCGACATCTTCTGGGGCCACCCCAGCGTCGCGAAGCGCATCATCGAGTCACGCTACAAGAGCAGGACGAACAGGATCTACACGCTCAATCCCTACCGCAGCAACACCGATTGGTTCGCTGACCGCCACATCGTTGTCCGTCCCGACGCCGAACCGCTGGTCCTCGCGGGTCTTCTCGCCGCCATGAACGCTCAGGGGGCGCCGCGCGTGGAGCTCGAGGCCGCGGCCGCCGCCGGCGGTCTTGCGACCAGCGAGCTCACGGCCATCGCCCAGGGGCTCAAGGAGCACGACAAGGTGGTCGTGATGGTGAGCTCGAGACTCGGCGACTCCACGGCGGGCTTTTTGATCGGGCAACTGGCGGCTCTTCTCGCCCAGAAGGTCGGCGGGAAGTACGCTCCGCTCTTCCGCGGCGGCAACGCGCTGGGCGCGTACAACACGATTGGTTCCACCAGAACGGTCGCAGAGGTTCTCTCGGATGTCACCTCGGGCAAGATCAAGGGGCTTCTGGTGTTGGGTCCGGACATCCTCCAGCTCTACCCGGGAGCGGTGAGCACCGAGGATCTCGAGAGGCTCCAGCTCCTGGCGGCGTCTGCCATCTTCGAGAATGACACGACGAAGCACAGCGACGTCGGGCTGCCGCAGGCCGTGTGGACCGAGATGGCCGGGGCCTACACGGGGTCGCTGGGCATCGCGACCTCGATGGAACCTCTAACGGACGCGCAGGGAGACGCGCGATCGGCAGGTGAGATGCTGTCGGACATCGCCGGCGAGATGGACGCGGCACTGCCCACCGACGGCGGCTCAGCGGGCGAGCACCCCGAACTTCCCATCGACACCCAGGCCGAGCTCGACCGGCTGGCCCGGCGGTCGACAGAAGAGGGTGTTGTGCTCATCGAGGGCATCAACCCGCTCCACCGCTGGGACGGGACCATCACGGGCAGAATGAGCTTCCCGAAGGTGATCTCGCCCTACTGTGATATCTGGATTGGTGAAGAGATCGCAAGGAGCCTCGGGGTCGAGGCCGGGTCCAATGTGGCCCTGGCTACTGAGCGCGGCGAGACGACGATAATTGCGACCGTCACCGACAGAATGCCCGGCGGGCTGGTGGCGATTCCGAGCTACGTGCCCGACGTCAGAGGGCTTCTGGCGTGGACGCTGAACTCCTCCACGAAGTGGTTCGACGTGGCAGCTTCGGGTGTGAAAGTGACGCCCGGAACATAGACGGTCACCTGAGGAGACCTCGCGGAACGACTGGGCCGCGCGGTCGACGTGGCACCATCCTACGGGAGAGCTGGATGAACAAGAGAAACGTCCTCGACTACGGGCGCTGCATAGGCTGCAGGAGCTGCATAGCGGCCTGCTACTATTCCCATAATTTCCAGGACCAGCTCGAGGCCTCCACTGTAGTGACCAATGCCGTGCTGCAGATGAACTGCCGGCATTGCGAGCAACCGCTGTGTGAGGCAGCATGTCCCCAGGAAGCCATCAAGAGACGAGACGACGGGTTGGTCATCAGGAGCACCATTTTGTGCAGCGGCTGCACGTCGTGCGCCCAGGCGTGCCCGTTCGGCGCGATCGATCTGGAGCGAACACGCCATCACATGCCGAAGTGTGATCTGTGCGACTGGCGCACCCTCGAGGGCAAGGACACGATGTGCGCGGCCACGTGTGTCTCGGGCGCGAGGACGTTCGAGGACGTGAGCGACATCGAAACCCAGAGGGGCACGCCGATGAGAGGGAGCCGCGCGATCGCCAAGACGTGGCGAGGGAAACGGTAGGCACGCCTGAACACAAGCGATCACGTGGACGCTGTCAGAGCAAGAGAGGTAGCCTAAATGGCATCATCACTTGGCTTGGTTCTGAACTTCCTCATCTTCCCCGGCCTCTTGTTCACTGCGGTCATTGGGCTTCTTACGCAGTGGGTCGACAGGAAGGTGAGCGCCAGAGTCCAGTGGAGGGTTGGACCACCGTGGTTCCAGCCGTTCGCGGACATCCTCAAGCTCCTCGGGAAGGAGATCATCATCCCCGAGGGAGCCAGGCGCACGGGTTTCCTGCTGGCCCCGCTGGCCGGTCTTGCGGCGGTAGGCGTGGTGTCGATGACATTGTGGCTGATCAACATGGGTGGGGGTGGGTTCGTAGGTGACCTGATCGGGGTCATTTACCTGCTGACGATACCTTCGCTGGCCATAATCATCGGCGCGTCGGCGTCGAGCAACCCGCTGGCGAGCGTCGGGGCGAGTCGCGAGATGAAGCTCGTGCTCGCGTACGAGCTGCCTTTCGTCATTGCCATCTTCACGGCCGTGACCAAGGTCTCGCCGATGACACTGAGACTCGATGGGATTCTCGACTACCAGGCGGCGAACGGTGTGCTCCTCGGCAACCCCTCGTGCATCATTGCCTTTGTTGTCGTCATCCTCTGTGCGCAGGCGAAGCTCACGTATACACCGTTCGACATTCCAGAGGCAGAAACCGAGCTCATGGACGGGACACACATGGAGTACTCGGGCGCCGCGCTGGCGGTCGTCAACCTGTCCCAGGCCATGATGCTCTTCACGCTTCCCGTCTTCTTCATCACCCTCTTCTGGGGCGGGCTCGTGCTGACGGGTTGGGGTATCCTCTATACCATCGTCAAGTACTTGATCATCATCACGATAATCGTTCTTATTAAGAACACGAATCCAAGAGTGAGGATCGACCAGGCCGTCCGGTTCTTCTGGGGCCCGGTCACGGTTCTCGCGATCATCGGCATGGTGCTCGCGATAGTGGGTCTCTAAGGATCAATACGGAGCGCAAGTACATGGGTGCTACCAGCTGGGGATTCAAGAAGTCGCTGTGGGTATTCCACCTGAACGCGGGGGCCTGCAACAACTGCGACATCGAGGTGCTCGACTGCCTGTGCCCTCGGTTCGACATCGAGCGCTTCGGCATGAAGCTCGTGGGGAGCGTGAAGCACGCCGACGTGCTTCTGGTCTCGGGCTTCGTCTCGAGAAAGGTGCTGCCGCAGGTCATCGAGACCTACGAGCAGGCGCCGAAGCCGGTGGCCGTTGTGGCACTGGGGTCGTGTGGCTGCACGGGTGGGATCTTCAGGGACGGCTACAACTTCGCGGGACCGGTGGACAAGTTGATCCCGGTCGACGCGTACATTCCCGGATGTCCGCCCCGGCCGGAGGCGATCATAGACGGTATCGTGAAGCTCATAGGGAAGCTCTAGGCTCAGGGACCAGTTCCGAGACGACCGCGGGACGGGCATGTCAGCCCGACTGCCCGGGGAGTGGAGAAGCAATGAGCAAACAAGTGCTTACGAATCTCAAGACCAAGTTCGGCGACCGTGTCGAGATCCACGAGCATAACGACCGCCGGGCGTACGTGACGGTCAGCAATGAGGACTGGATGGAGGTCCTCCGCCACATGTACGAGGTGGAGGGGGGGAGGCTGACCACGGCGACCGGGAGCGACAGGCCGACCGGTGTGGAACTGCTGTATCACTTCGCGATCGACACGGACGCGATCGTCGTGAACATAAGAACGACGCTCAAGAAGCCGTTCCCGAAGATTGAGTCGCTGGCCCCGCACTACTACGCCGCCGATTTCATCGAGCGAGAGATCTTCGATTTCCTCGGTGTCGAATTCGAGGGGCACCCGGATCCGAGGAAGATCCTCTCCTCACACGACAGGCCCGCTGATTTCCACGTAATGAGGAGAGACGAATAGATGAGCACGATAATACCCATTGGTCCGTTCCATCCCGTGCTCGAGGAGCCGGAGTACATTCAGCTCTACGTGGACGGGGAAACCGTGGAGAGCGCCGACATTGACCTCGGCCGAATCCACCGCGGGATGGAGCTTCTCGCGCAGGAGAAGACGTTCGACCAGGACATCTTCCTCGTTGAGCGTATCTGCGGCATCTGCTCGGCGTCACACAGCTGGGCCACCAGCCTGGCGATCGAGGACATCGTCGGCGTGACCCCGCCTGATCGGGCACGCTACCTCAGGACGATCGTGCACGAGCTCGAGCGGCTTCACAGCCACATGCTCTGGGTGGGGTTGGCGGGACACATACTCGGGTACTGGACGGTCTTCATGTGGGGCTGGAAGTATCGCGAGCCCGTCTTGGACGCGCTCGAGATGATCACGGGGAACAGGCAGCACTATGCGTGGTACAAGGCCGGTGGCGTGCGCAGGGACGTGGCGGATGAGATCTGGCCGGAAGTCCTCAAGATCATCGACGAGTTCGCTGGGAACGTGGATATGCTCACGGGCGCCATTCTCGACGACCCGGTGATTCTCAGTCGGCTCAAGGGCGTCGGCTTGCTCACGAAGGAAGACGCCATCCACTACGGTTGTCTCGGGCCGACGGCACGAGGCTCCGGCGTCGACATCGACGTCCGCAGGGACGATGACTACGGCGCCTACTCCGAGGTTGACTGGGACGTCATCGTTCAGCCGGACGGAGACTGCCTGGCCGTCTCCGTCGTCAGGCTCCTCGAGATGAAGGAAGCCTGCAAGATCATCAAGCAGTGCATCGAGAAGCTTCCCGGCGGTCCCATCGCGACGGAGATACGCGAGATCCCGCGTGGCGAGGGCATCGGTCACATTGAGGCGCCGCGCGGCGAGGCCTTTCACTACATCCGCAGCAACGGCACAAACATGCCGGAGCGCCACAAGATGCGCGCGCCGACCTTCCTCAACATCCCGTCGTTCAGGCCCAGGGTCAAGGGTGAGACGATCTCGGACGCGGTTCTCATCTTCGCGATCATCGACCCCTGCTACAGCTGTACCGAGAGGATGGCCGTTCTTGATCCATCCGGGAAGCCATTCATGACGGGTGTTGATCTGATCAAGCTGAGTCATGAGAAGACAGAGAAGCTCAGAAGGGAATTCTAGAGGTCCGGGGGGAAGTTGATGCCACAGATACTCGTTCCCATCGTAGTCCCAGCCATAGCCGGCGGCCTCTGTCTCCTGATTCCAAGGCGGGTCAAGGGCGTCAGGGAGATCCTCACTCTCGCGGGTCTGGTCTGGGCGTTTGTGGCCTCGCTGCAGCTGTTCGGCGCCTGGCCGCTGTCCTTCACCAGGGATTGGGTGGTGCTGGGGGACCTGTCGGTCCAGTTCGACCTCATTCTCAACCACTTCAGCGCGTTCATTATCATATTCGTCGTGTTGTTCGGGCTGGCCGTCGCGCTCTATTCGATGTCCTGGCTCTCGAAAGAGCACGACGGCAGGCGCTACTACGGCCTGCTTCTGTTGACCATCGCGGCTTCGACGGGTGCGGCACTCTCGAACAACCTGCTGCTCCTGCTTATCTTCTGGGAGGCGCTCACGGCGATCCTCTTCCTGTTCGCGAACCTGGGAAGGAACGAGAAGGCGGCATCGGAGGGGGCGGCGAAGAGCTTCATCATGCTCGGGCTCTCGGACGCGGCGCTGTTCCTTGCTATCGCGCTCATATGGGTTCGCTTCGGGACGCTGTCGATGAACGAGCTGTCGATCTTCGTCGGCGACGGCGCCACTATCTCCATCTATATCCTGATGATGATCGGCGCCGTCACCAAGGCCGGCGCGATGCCGTTCCATACGTGGGTCCCGGCGCTCGGGCGTGGCGCGCCGACCCCCGTCATGGCCCTTCTCCCGGCCTCCATCGACAAGCTCCTCGGCATCTACCTGCTGGCCCGCCTGAGCCTCGACATCTTCAGCATCGGGCCCGGCATGCAGCTTCTACTCATGACGATCGGCGCGGTGACGATAGTCGGAGCGGTCCTGATGGCGCTCATCCAGCACGATCTCAAGGTGCTGTTGTCTTATCATGCCGTCAGCCAGGTGGGCTACATGGTGCTGGGCATCGGCACCGGTGTCCCCATCGGTATCGCCGGCGGCCTCTTCCATATGCTCAACAACGCCATCTACAAGACGTGCCTGTTCTTCGGCGCCGGCGCCATCGAGAAGCAGGCCGGAACGACAGAGATCTCCAAGCTCGGCGGACTCGCGAGGGCGATGCCACTGACGTTCATCGGCATGGCCGTCGCATCGCTCGCCATTTCAGGCGTCCCGCCGTTCAACGGGTTCGTCTCGAAGTGGATGGTCTATTCGGGGCTTGTCGAGCTCGGCTCGAGGGGCATGAGTTCCTACTGGATCTTCCTGGTGGCCGCGCTGTTCGGCAGCGCCCTGACGATGGCGTCGTTCGTGAAGGTCCTTTACTCCGGGTTCCTCGGCCAGCGCCCAAGTGAGTTTGCGCGGGTTCGGGAAGCGCCGTGGCCGATGACCGTGCCGATGCTGTTCCTGGCGGCGCTCTGTATCCTATTCGGTGTGTGGGCGAAGTTCCCCATCGACACGTTCATCAACCCGATTGTTCACGGCTCAGTCACAACGGCCGCGTCGGGAGCGCTCGGCACCTCCACCGGATTCTGGAATCCCAGCGTGGCCACGGGACTCATCATCCTGGGGATCCTCGTCGGGCTGGCCGTGTTCGCCGCAGGCAAGCTGACCACCCGGCGCGTCGGGCACGTGTTCATCGGTGGACACAAGCCCCCCGAGCCTCTCGATACCATGCACGTCACCGGCACGGGCTTCTACAACACGATCAGGGAGACGAAGGGTCTGAAGGGAGTCTTCGCAAACGCGGAGCAGAAGATCTTCGACGTCTACGAGATGGGCGGGCGCTTCGGTAATGTGTTCGTTCAGGGCCTGCGGGCGGCGCACAACGGCGTGCTTTCGACCTATCTGACCTGGGCGGTCATCGGCCTCGGGGCGATAGTCTTCGCGCTCCTGAGCTCGCTTCTGAGGCAGCTCGTCGAAGGGCGCTAGAGTTCCATTCCAACTGATTCTGTCTGGAGGTCTGGTTCAAGGACAAGCGGGAGACGGGTTAATGGAAAACATTGCTCCACAGCTCTACACGCTCCTCGTCTTTATGGTGATCGGTTCCATTGTTGCCGTGGAGACGAAAAACTTGCTGTCCGCCGTGATCTCGGTCAGTGCGGTCGGGTTCGCGCTGTCCGTCGCGTTCCTGTTCATGGGCGCGCCCGACATCGCGATCACACAGCTGGTGGTCGAGGTTCTTGTTCTGATCATCCTGATACGCGGAACGATCCTCCTCGACAACACGGCCGTCGAGACGCACCGGGACACACTGGCGGTGGTTGCATCGCTCATTTTCTTCGGGTTGCTCCTGGGTTTCGGGGCGATGATCTTTGGGAGCAAGGGCTTCCCGGAGTTCGGTGAGCCGTTGATGCGGGTGTCGAGAGTCTACGTTCAGACGGGGCTCCCGGCGACGCACGCCGCGAACATCGTCACATCGGTGATCCTCGATTTCAGAGCCTACGATACCCTGGGCGAGGTGACGGTTCTCTTCACGTCTGTTCTGGGTGCACTCGCGCTTCTCAGGAAAGACGGTAAGGTAAAGGGAGAGGAGGTGGCGAGCGCATGAAAGGCATGACGATTATCGTGAAGACGATTACCGACTTCGTGGCTGCCTTCATCGTGGTGTTCGGCGCGTACATCGTGCTCTACGGACACCTGACACCCGGAGGCGGCTTCGCTGGCGGCGTCATCATTGCGTGTGCCTTCATCCTGTTGATGCTGGCGCACGGTCGCGATGTGGCGTTTGCGAGACTGCCTGTGAAAGTGGCCCACATCTTGGATTCCTCGGGAGCGCTTGCGTTCCTTCTTATCGGATGGCTGGGAGTAACGGGCGGGTTCTTCTTTCTGAACGTGTTCGGCAGAGGAGATATGTTCAGGCTCCTGAGCTCCGGGATGATACTTCCGCTGAACATCGCCATCGCCTTCAAGGTCGGCAGCTCGCTCTTCCTGGTGTTCGCCGCACTGGCGATGTTCCGGCGCCGGTCGTTCAGAGCGATGATCGAGGAGGAGCTGTCATGACCGTCTATTTCATGTGTGCAGTTCTTCTCATGATGGGGCTCTACTGTCTGGTCGCGAAGAAGAACATCGTAAAGAAGATCATCGGTATTGTCATCATGGACTACGCCGTGAACCTCTACATCATCACCATCGGGTACAAGAAGGGCGGCGTTGCTCCTATCATTGACAAGACCACCAGCCCGGAGCTCCTCGAGAGGTTCGTCGACCCGCTGCCGCAGGCGCTCGTTCTCACATCGATCGTCATCGGGCTCGGGACTCTGTCGCTCATGGTCTCCATGGTCATCCGTCTCTACGAGAAGCACGGAACCTTTGACATGTCACAGATCAGCAAGCTGAGGGGATAGCCAATGAACCCAGTACCTCTCTATGTTGCGATCCCGCTCGGAGCGGCCTTCCTGATCCCCCTTCTGGGCATGTGGTGGAAGAAGAGCGGGGAGGTGCTGGCCGTGCTCTCCACTCTGGTGCTGGCGGTGATGGCGATCCTCGCCATCGGAACGCCGGCGATGGTTCATCACATGGGAGGGTGGACCGCGCCCCTGGGGATAGCGCTCGTGAGCGACGGCCTGACCGTCCTCCTGTTGATCGCCGTCAACGTCATTGCGTTCCTCTGTATCATCTTCTCGTTGAAGTACATGAGGGTGTACACGGGGCTGACGAAGTACTACAGCCTCTTCATGTTGATGGTCGCCGGAATGAATGGGGTGGTGGTGTCGGGCGACCTCTTCAATCTCTTCGTGTTTCTGGAGGTCGCATCGATCGCATCGTACGCACTCGTTGCGTTCGGCGTCGAGGCGGACGAGCTCGAGGCCGGGTTCAAGTACATGATCCTCGGCAGCGTGGCCTCTGTGATGATCCTCTTTGCGGTGGGGACGGTCTACGCCGTCACCGGCACGCTCAACATGGCGGACGCTTCGAGGGAGATAGCGACGAGGTTCGGCGGGGCCGAGATGAACCCCGCACTGCTTCTTGCCGCAGCGTTCTTCCTGATGGGCTTCGGTCTCAAGGCGGCGCTGGTTCCGTTCCACGCCTGGCTGCCGGACGCGCACCCGTCGGCGCCCGCTCCGATCTCGGCGATGCTGTCAGGCGTCGTCATCAAGAGCCTGGGTGTCTACGCCATGTGCCGGGTGATGTTCCACGTGTTCGGGTTCGCCTCCGCATCGCCGAGTTCCGTCATCATCGCGAATGCGATGATCTGGTTCTCGGTGCTCTCGATCGTGGTCGGTGGACTGATGGCGATCGGCCAGTGGGACTTCAAGCGCCTCCTGGCCTATAGCTCCATCGGGCAGATTGGCTATGTGACGCTGGGCATCGGCGTTGGCGCGCGCGTTCTCGCCACCGGCGGAACCAGGTCGCTCGCGGCGCTCGCCATTCTGGGAGGGCTCTTCCACCTGATCAACCATGCGGCCTTCAAATCGCTTCTGTTCCTGTCGTCAGGGGCCATACAGCAGGCTACCGGCACCCGCGACATGAAGATGTTGTCGGGATTAGGGAAGCGCATGCCGATCACGGCCGCGACGACCAACTTCGCGGCGCTGTCGATCGCCGGCGTGCCGCCGTTCAGCGGTTTCTGGAGCAAGCTCATCATTATCGTGGCCGTTATCAGGGCCGGTCACATCGCCGTCGCCGCCGGCGCCATAGCGATGGCGTTCGTGACGCTCGCTTACTACGTGAAGGTCCAGAAAGAGATGATCTTCGGCCCGGTGCGGGGCCCGGCTGAATCGGCCAAGGAGGTCTCGCCGGTGATGTACGTGCCCATGATCATTCTTGCGATCGTCTGTGTCGGATTCGGGCTGCTATATCCGGTCCTGGGGAATCGCATTCTGGAACCCGCGAGAGATGCGCTCCTGAACGGCGCCGAGTACGTCAAGCTGGTTCTCGGGTAGGGGGTAGAGCACCGATGGAAACGCTGAAACGACGGCTGTTGGATATGCTCATCATCTTCGTCCTGTGGCTCCTCCTCACCTGGTCGCTCGATGTGCAGGGAGTGGTGGCGGGAGCCATCCTGGCAGTCCTGTTTGCCCTCATCCTGTCGAGGCTGCTGCCGCCCAATGTAGAACGCCTCTTCAGCCCGGTGCGGTGGTTCTGGGCGCTGATGCATCTCATCTCGCTGGCGTTCTGGATCGTGGTGGCCAATTTCGACGTCATGTACCGGGTCCTTCACCCCAACCTCCCCATTCGACCTGGTATCGTCAAGGTGAAGACGACACTCAAGAGCGACGAGGCCAAGGCCTTCCTCGCGAACTCGATCACCCTGACGCCAGGCACGCTCACCATCGACATCATCGACGACTGGGTCTACGTCCACTGGATCAACGTGCACGAGAGCCTCGAGGACACCGAGGCGATAACGCGGGATATCGCGGGTCGATTCGAAGTGACCTTGAGGAGGGTTTTCGACTGATGGATACGTTTCTGCTGTTGCTCATCATTGGGACCTTCCTGTGTCTCTACAGAGTTGCAATGGGCCCGACGCCGCCGGACAGGGCCGTCGGGATCGACACGATCGGTGTGATGGTGGTGGGCATCTGCGGGATCTTCGGGATCATGACCGGTCAGGACTTCTACCTGAACGTCGCGATCGCATGGGCGCTTCTGGCGTTCCTCGGCACCCTGGCGCTTGCCAAGTACCTGGAGGGGAGGGGGTTCGATGAATAACGGGGTCGCGGTGTACGTTTTGATCTCCATAGGAGTCGCATTCGACCTCGTCGGAGCGATCGGCCTTATCAGGCTCCCCGATGTCTACAACAGGCTGCAGGCGGCGACGAAGTGCGTGACTCTCGGAACGTGCCTGATTCTCTTGGGTGTGGTGGTGGCGAGCGGGTGGAGCGCCATGGGTATCAAGGCGCTGCTTGCGGCGGTCTTCGTCCTCTGGACGTCGCCGACGGGCAGTCACGCTCTGGCGCGCGGAGCGCACATAGCCGGTGTGCCGCTCTGGGCCGGATCGGTGGTCGACAAGTACAAGGAAGACACGGGGCGCTAGGCGCTGTCCGGGCGCGACCGGCCGTGCGGGCCAGCGTCGTGCCGACTCACGGTGCGCATCACACACGGGACTGAATGCCAGGAGAAGGAACACGATGAGGAAACCCAAGCTGCGCGAACTCAAGGAAGCGGTAACGGCGGTCATCAAGGGGCCGTACACGACCGCGTTTCCCTTCGCTCCGGCTGAGATCTCCGAGGCCTTCAGGGGACAGCCGGAGTTCCACGAGGAGGACTGCATCGGGTGCGGCGCGTGTGCGGAGGTGTGTCCGGCACGGACGATAGATGTGGTGGATGAGGGGAACACGCGCACACTGATTCACCACTACGACAACTGCATCTACTGCGGTCAGTGTGAGGCCTACTGCACGACCAAGAAGGGCATCACCCTGTCCAGGAAATTCGACCTCGCGGTCTTCGACAGAGAGCAAGCCGTGACGAGCATCGAGAAGGAACTGGTGCGCTGTGAGCGCTGCGGGGACGTCATCACTACGGTCGACCACTTGAAATGGATCGCGCGGAAGACCGGGTCTCTGTCTGTTGCGAACCCCACTCTTCTCATTGCGCTTCACAAGGATCTGGGTGTGACGGCGGATCCCTCACCACACGACGGCAAGCCTGTCGGCAGGGGGGATTCGTACCGCATGATGTGTCCCGCGTGCAGACGCGAGGTCTATCTGACAGAGGACTGGTTGGGGTAGTGTGGGACGTTGTTTCCAGTTACGAGACGGGCCCCAAGAAGGGGCCCGTTCTTCGTTGGTAGCCGCCACACGCGCCACCATGTCTCCGTGGAAGAACTTCCTGTTGCCAGGACGCCAAATGGGTCAACCGCACGATGCGAGGAGCACCGTGCAATCCAATCCAGTCCAGTCCGCCCCCTCCCTGTCAAGAAGGGGCTGAATTCTCATGCGAGAGAGACTAGTTTGGCCAGCAAGGGTCGAAGACAACGTTTCCTCTTGACAATATGACGGACTGTTCTATTATGTAACTATAGATTCAGCACGCGTTATCATGATTCATATGGGCAGAACAGACTGGAAAGGGGGGCCGATGGAAGAGGAAAGACCGTCTCGCCGGGAGAGAGACAAGGAGCGGCAGCGCGGGGAGATGCTCACAGCGGCTCTGGAGTTGTTCTCAAAGAGCGGGTACCACGGCGTGTCGATGCACGAGATTGCGAAGAAGGCGGAGTTCGCGATCGGTACGGTCTACAAATTCTTCAGGGGGAAGGAACATCTTTACGAGACGTTGATGAGCGAGATAGCGGTCAAGTACCACGCGGTACTCAAGGATGCGCTCTCGAAGGAGGAGGACACCGTTGCTCTTGTTGGAGAGTACGTGCGGGCAAAGGCCGGGGTCTTTGCGGACAACGCTTCTGTCCTGCGCCTCTATGTCGCAGAGGCACGCGGGGCGAGCTTCAACCCCCGGGCGGGACTGGACGAGGAGATAGGGCGTCTGTACGACGACGTGCTAGAGGCCCTGGCATTGGTTCTGGAGAAAGGCGTGCAGAAGAAGGTACTGAAGGCGCTCGATCCGTACTACATGGCGGTGGCACTGGACGGCCTCACGAATACGTTTCTGTTCTCTTGGCTGAAAGACCCCGAGCGGCATCCATACCAAGCCAATGTGGGGATGATTACAGAGCTCTTCCTGAGGGGGAGCTTGGCAAGATAGTCGCGCCCCTCAGGCTTGAGGGGCAACCAGGAGGGGAACGAATGAACATTCAGACCAAAGTCAAGGCAGGATGTGTCAGGCAACTCGCCGGGGTACTCGCGAGCCGGAAGATCCTCAGGTTCGCCACCCTGAACGTTGCTGCGGCGACCGCGCACAGGAGGATCGTCCGAAGGGACAAGCACGACCGCCCCCGACAAGTGCAAGAGGATGTGCAGAGCTACTTCGTCGCGCTGTTGCGCGGTTTGAACCGAGCGGCCGACCGTGGGTTCCTGTCGACACACGTAGTGAAACGGATGGCAGATGTGTTCATCGCGAACGTGCTCCTACGAAGCACCGAGGACGTCGATGTAGTAAGCTCGCTGGGCTTCGCTCCTCCGAAGTTCGTTCTTGTGAGCCCCACCGGCAGGTGCAACCTGCGGTGCAAGGGTTGCTACGCGGAGAGCGATCCGGGGAACCACGCGAGCCTGGACTTCGACACGTTCGACAGAATCCTCACCGAGAAGCATGAGCTGTGGGGTTCCCACTTCACGGTGATCTCAGGTGGAGAACCGTTCCTGTGGCGGGACGGGGAACGAGATCTTCTGGACATGGTTGCCAAACACGACAGCGACTTCTTCATGGTCTACACGAATGGGACGCTGATAGACGACGAGACGGCAAGGCGAATGGCAGAACTCGGCAACATCAGTCCGGCCATCTCGGTTGAGGGGTTCGAAGAAGAGACGGATGCGCGGCGGGGAAGAGGCACACACAGGAAGGTGTTGGCCGCCTTCGAGAACCTTCGCAAACACGGCGTTCCGTTCGGCGTGTCGGCGACCCCCACGAAGGACAATTGGGATGTCATCACGAGCGACGAGTTCGTGGATTTCTACTTCGGTCGAGAGGGCGCGGTCTATTGCTGGCTCTTCCAGTACATGCCGATCGGGCGCGAGCAGTCACTTGACCTCATGGTAGAGCCAGAGAACCGTGTTGAGATGCTGCGTAGGATGCAGCGCTTCGTCAGGGAGCAGGGGGTGTTCGTGGCAGATTTCTGGAACAGCGGGCCGACTTCCTCCGGGTGCATATGTGCCGGTCGGCGCGGCGGGTACTTCTACATCGACTGGAATGGAGACATCATGCCCTGCGGGTTCGTACCCTACTCCACAGACAACATCCACCGGATCTACTCGGAGGGGGGCGACCTCAACACCGCGTTCGACTCTCCTCTGTTCGCGCGGATCCGGGAATGGCAGGACGATTACGGATTCACCCAGCCCGCTGCGGGAGTGAGTAACTGGCTGTGTCCCTGCGTGATTCGAGACCACTTCAGCTCGCTGAAGGACGCGGTCATGCAGAGCGGCGCCCGACCCATCAATGAGTCCGCGGCCGAGGCAATGACCGACCCCGACTACTGTCGAGGTATGGTGGAGTACGGGGAGCGCATCAGGCGGATCACGGATCCGATCTGGGAAGAGGAATACGTGGACGGGCAGGGTTGTGCCGGGAGCGAGCAGCACGCGGGCCCGAGAGCGGTTCTGGAGCGTTTTGCTCCGATGCTTCGCGGAAGGGAGAACAACCGTGTTCGATCTCATTAGGAAAGCGCTCTTGACGGGTGTGGGGTTGGGTGTCATGACTAAGGAGAAGGTGGAGGAGCTGGCGCGTGACCTGTCGCGAAGAGCCAAACTCACAGAGAAAGAGGGGAAGGATCTCGTAGACGATCTACTCAGAGAGTCAGATCGAGCTGCGGAGGCTCTTAAGGCGGGGGTCTCGGACACCGTGCGCGCCACACTGGAGAAGATGGACGTGGCAACGAGGCGCGACATTGATACTCTGGAAGACAGGCTGACGCGAATCGAGGAGCAGATGCCGCCGGGCGACGACGGAGCGCAGGAGGAATGATCGGAATCATCCGGAAGCGTCGACACAAGAAGATCGGCCTTGCCCTGGGTAGCGGTTCAGCCCGGGGCTGGGCACACATCGGCGTGATCAACGCGTTGGTGGAGGCTGGCGTCGAGGTGGACTACGTCGCAGGCACGAGTATCGGGGCTCTGGTCGGAGCGGCGTACGCCAGTGGGGAAATACGGTCCCTCGAGACGTTCGTGCGCGAGCTTGACTGGAAGAAGGTCATCTCGCATTTCGACGTGGTCTTTCCCCGATCAGGGCTGTTCGATGGCAGGAAGATCAGCGAGTCCATCCGTGAGCACGTGGAGCCCGGAGACATCAAGGATCTTGCGGTGCCCTTTTGCGCAGTGTCGACGGACCTTGCGATGGGTGGCGAGGTGCACATCAGGCAAGGCGATGTCATGGAGGCGGTGAGGGCGAGCATATCTATTCCCGGCATGTTCACGCCGGTGAAGAGAGGCGAGATGCTGCTGGTCGACGGTGGGCTAGTGAACCCCCTGCCCACAGGGGTTGTGCGACGGATGGGGGCCGACTATGTGATTGCTGTCGACCTCAATCACGACATTGCGGGGATCAGGCGGACGCCCAACGAGCCCTTGCAGCTCGTATCTGAGATCACACCGCCGGGCGGGGGATCGCGAAGTGGTTCGGTGGGAAGGGGCGCGTCGCTGGCAACGATTCGTAAGAAGGTAATGTCGGCCGATGTGCCGGGGCTCGCACAGGCGAAGCGGTGGCTGGTCAGAGAATCAGTACCGAATATCTTCGAGGTACTGATGTCCTCGATCAACGTCATGGAGGTACAGATTACAAAGATGCGACTCGCAGCGGAGCCCGCTGACCTGCTCCTCCGACCAAGACTGAGTCACGTTAGATTCATGGACTTCCACAGAGCAGACGAGACGATTGGAGAGGGATACCGGGCAGCGAGAGCCTCCCTTGAGGAATCGAAAGACGCAGACCGCCTCATCTAACCAGGCCTCTCCGGCAGCAAGCTCGTCATCCGGGGAGGCAGTTCGCCTTCTGAGGAGGTCCTCCGTCGAGCGTCGGTGAGCGCAAGACGTTCGGAGAACACACACGATGACTATCTACTGCGCCGGAGGACGCGCACATGAGCATCCAGAAGATTGGGTCTGCGGGTCGGACCTATCGCCACATCAAGCGCTATCGGCGGATACTGTCGGTCTTCCTCAAGTACGGCTTCGGAAACCTGCTCGGGAACCTCCGGGTTGACGAGTACGCCGGCACCGCTTGGCGGACAATCCACCCCGGGCGAGCGAAGAAGCTGGAAGGGTTGTCACGAGCGGAGAAAGTGAGAAGGGCACTCGAGGAACTCGGCCCCAGCTTCATCAAAATGGGGCAGATCCTCTCCACCAGGCCAGATCTGCTACCGGCTGATTTCGTTCAGGAGTTCGCGAAACTCCAGGAAGACGTCCCCGCGTTTCCCCTCTCTGACGTGAAGCACATCATCGAAGAGGAGCTGCACGATCCACTGGAGCAGGTCTTCCCCTACTTCGAGGAACAACCGCTGGCGGCAGCGTCGATAGGCCAGGTTCACGCCGCCCGGCTCCACAGTGGCGAAGAAGTGGTGGTGAAGGTCCAGCGCCCCGCGATACGAGCAACGATCGAAATCGACATGGAAATCATGTTGCACGTGGCGACGCTTGCGGAGCGGCATCTGGACGGCGGGGACATATACAAGCCCACCCGAATCGTGCGGGAGTTCGCCCGAACGCTTCAGCGGGAGCTCGACTATGACCTTGAGGCGGCTCACGCGGAGCGATTCGCTGCGCAGTTTGCCAATGATGTCACCATACATGTTCCACGCATCCATCGGAGCGTCACGACATCACGCGTGCTGACCATGGAGCGCGTGCGTGGCATCAGGGCGACCGAGACAGACCGGCTGGCGGACGAGGGCCTCGACGGGCCGGAACTCGCGCGACGGGGTTTCGATCAAATGCTCAGGCAGGTGTTCGTGTACGGCTTCTTCCACGGGGATCCCCATCCCGGCAACATCCGCTTCCTTCCAGGGAACGTCATCTGCTATCTCGACTTCGGGATGATGGGCCGCGTGAGTAAGGAGAAGCGAGAGGGTTTCCTCGACTTACTGGCAGGTGTTGCGCGCCGCGATGAGACGAAGGCCACGGTGTCCCTGTTGAGGCTTGCGGCGCCCGAGGTGGCACCGGACCACGACCTGCTCGAGCAGGACGTGGCTGAGATCATGGATAGGTTCTCCTACAGACCGCTCAAGGAACTGCATCTTGGAAGCCTGTTGATACAGCTGATGGAGGTAGTGGTCCGGCACCGATTGCGCGTCCCCCCAGACCTGTACCTGATGGCCAAAGCGCTCGCGACGATCGAAGGATTGGGCCGGGCGCTCGATCCGGACTTCGACGCGATGGAGCACGCCGTTCCGTTCATCCGGAGGATGCAGCTGGAACGATTGGATCCAAGGACGATTGCGAAGGACGTCTTCGATTCGGGGACAGAGCTGTTCCGGCTTCTCAGGGAGATCCCCGGGGAGGTGCGGGAGATCCTGAAGCAGGCCAGGCGCGGCGAGGTGAAGGTCAAGTTCGAGCATCGCGGCCTCGAGCCCATGCTGTCGACATATGACCGCATCAGCAACCGCGTGGCGTTTGCGATCGTGCTCGCATCGCTGGTCGTCGGCTCCGCGCTCATCGTTCTGTCAGGGGTACCGCCCAGGTGGCACGAGATCCCACTGTTCGGCTTGGCGGGCTTCATGGTTGCGGCCGTCATGGGATTCCTCCTGCTTTTGTCGATACTCAGGGGTGGGAAGATGTAGGAGATCCTCTGACGAGACCCGTCGACGCACGACGGGAAGGCGGTCGGGAGAAGCGCGCCGGAAGGCGGGTGAAGCGACAGAACGGGCCCTTTGGGGCCCGTTCTTCATTGCGGGGCCTTTCTCCTGCTTGACGGCCACGACCATCAAGTACTTTCCACTTGACATTATGTCCGCTTCACCGTACATTAGAGATGAAGCACGTTTCCTGTGGCATGAGGGCACGACCATGCGCAAGCGGCGCGAGCTCGCGGACAGAAACAGCGTCAGGCTCAGGAATCACGTGAAGCAGCACAGGGCGCGGCTGGACCTGACACAGGAAGAACTCGCCGAGCGGGTCGGTGTTCGCAGGCAGACCATTCTCGCTGTAGAGAAGGGCCACTACGCACCGTCGGCTCTGCTCGCGCTTCTGTTGGCCAGGGAACTCGGCATGAGAATCGACGAGCTGTTCGAACTCGAATCCGGAGAGGAAAACGGATCGTGAAAAGCGAGATGGACCTCATGCGGATGGACGAGCGCCAGCGGTTCCACTGGCTTAGTGCGAACAGGGCGACTCTAATGATCGTGGGCGTGGTCTGGCTCCTGATGATCGCCTTTGAGCTCAGTGAGGGGCGTACACCGGGCTTTCTCATCATCATGGTGCCGATCTTCGCAGGCATCAGATTCGGGCTCTTCTACTACTACGCCAGGGATCGTGAGATCACATGGGTAGAGCGCGCGCTCTTTGTCGTCCTGTTTGGACTCGGGCACTGGACGGCGACGGCGACCGCCTGGGTCGGTGAGTTCTCGACCAGCGGGCTGTTCGGTCTCTTCCCGGAGGAGCCGGCGCACGGGTTCTGGGTGACCGCCATCCACATCCTGGAGTTCCCGCTTCTGACCATCGCGCGCCTCAGCGACCCGTCTGGTGTCTCGGTCTGGGCGAACCTGGCCGCGATCTTCAACAGCGTCATCTGGGCCGGCGCGGCATATCTGGTCGTCTGGGCCGCGAGGCGGCGGAGGGCGGCGGTACGGCCTGAGGGGGGCATGTGACCCGATTGTGCCCCGGTAGCGAGGCCGCCAGGGGCTTGACAACACACCACAAGCCCGCTGGCGGGCGAACTCGGGACTTGACGACACATCATACTCTGCGGTATAGTAGGGCAATAGTCCGGCGGTGGCGCATCGCGGCGTCCGGATGGCGCCGCCTCCCTCGGACAGTCCTCACGCGTAGCACCACGGGCAATCTAGCTGAGGAGGTCATGATGAGACAGGTTGCGATCGTGCTCCTGTCCGTTTCGCTGTTGCTGTTCCCGGTGCTCGCTCAGGGTCAGGGAGTTGAGTACTTCGCGGTTCAGCTCGACGGGACCGGGGGATTCATGCTCAACGGCGCCGACTACACTGGGGCAGTGTCCATGCAAATGGTGGGAACCTGGACGCTGGACGTGGACGACTCGCTGTGGCCGGACGAGTCGGACAGCACCGCGCGCTTCAACTACATCTGGGACACGTTCTTCGCGGACAATTACGATCCCACCCCCGGACAGCAGGCGTGGTGGGGGTACTTCGATGGCTCCACGCTGCCGTCTGTTCCCAAGCTGACGCTGGACACCAGCGTTCCCGGGGGCGAGCTTGTGTCGAACGCCTCGTTCGTCGTCCTCGTGCGCGACTACTATGGCGACGGCGAGCTTTCGCAGATCGAGAAGCACCACGATTGTCAGGTCTCAATGACGGTTTCGGTGGAGACCCCGCTCTGCACCGGTTACTTCGAGGATTACTGCGGCACCGGGTCGCTGGGAGCCGGGGACTTCAACTTCGTCAACCCGCCGGACGTGGATGAGATTATGTTCGTCGGACAGCTCCAGGTGTGGTTCTGCGGCGCTCCCGTGGAGGACAGCACGTGGGGGGCGATTAAGACCCTCTTCCGCTAGAATCTCCGGCCGCCGCGTTCGGCTGCACGCTGACAGACATCAGAGCATTGTCGCCGCGGGTCCCCATGGTGGGGATCCGCGGTTTCGCGTACCACGCCGTCGCTGTGCTCGCACTTGAGTTGCGGCCGAGTCCGGGGGGCGTTAGTTTGAATAGTGAGGAGCGCAATGAGGCCCAAGGGAATCGGAGCGCGAAAGGGATGTGTATGATGGTCGCTGGGAGTTCCGGGCGGCGCGGGCATGCGCTCGAGAGCTGGATCGTGGCTGTAGCGGCGGTCCTGCTGGTGGCGGGCTGTGTGCAGTCCGCGGAGGAAGCGCCCGCGGAAGGCGCCGGTATCAGAGAGAAGGG
>JAUWLR010000189.1 GCA_030613615.1 Candidatus Eiseniibacteriota bacterium | reverse complement strand
CATTGGGCCACTTGATCCGTGCGGCCACGCCCGCGAAGCCGATGACCGCCCGCGCCACCGACACCGCCGCGACCACAGAAAGGCCACTGGCCCGGTCCGGCGGAAGGTGCGGCCTCACCACGAACGAAAACCAGAGCCCGCCCGGTGGCGACTCCCACGCGTTGCCCCTGCGCCCGTGCCCACCCGTCTGCGTCTCAGCGACCACGAGCGTCCCCTCGCGAGCTCCGATCCCCGCGAGCGATTTCGCCGTGTCGTTCGTGGAAACGATCGAACCGTAAGCGTGGACCCGCCAGCGGATCTGCAGGTCAGGCAGGAGAGGGAAGATCGTGTCTTCGGTCAACGCGTCGCGGATCACCGGTCAACCTCGAGTTCGAGCGAGATGTCCATGGCCGTGACGGAGTGCGTAAGCGCGCCCACGGACACGAAGTCGGGTTCCAGCTCCGCCACCGCGCGCAGCTTCTCGTCGGTTATCCCACCGGAGATCTCTATCTCGGCCGGGGAATCGACCGACCTCGCAAGCGCGATGGCGTCCCGCATCTGCTCAACGGTCATGTTGTCCAGCATGATCCTGTCCGCGCCGGCCTCCATCGCGGACGCGACCTCGTCGATGGACTTCACCTCAACCTCGACGACCAGGTCAGGGTGGCTCGACCGCGCCGCCGAGACGGCCGGGGCGATGCCGCCCGCGGCCTCTATGTGATTGTCCTTGATGAGAACCATGTCCCACAGACCCATGCGGTGGTTCGCAGCGCCTCCGACCTTCACGGCGTACTTCTCGAGCGCCCTTAAGCCCGGGGTTGTCTTGCGCGTATCGAGCACGCGCGTGCGGCCGCCCTCGAGCGCGGCAGTGCAGGCCGCAGCGGCCGTCGCGATCCCGGAAAGATGCTGCAGGAAGTTCAGTGCAACCCGCTCGCCCGTCAGAATGCCCCTGGTTCCGCCCTCGATCGTGGCCAGCGCGGTCCCCTCCGTCACGCGATCGCCGTCGGCGCCACGCGCGGCGAACACGAGTCCCGGGTCACATTCGGCGAAGACCGCGCGCGCGACATCGAGCCCCGCCACGACTCCCTCTGCCTTCGCCGTGATGGTCCCACGCGAAACATGTCCGGCCGGGATGGTCGACTCCGTGGTCACGTCACCTGAGCCTACGTCCTCCGCGACCGCCCGGCGCACGAGTTCGAGAATGTTCTCATCTAAGGTCATTTCTTCGGCCCCCGCTTGTCCTTCCCGTAGACAACACCGCCGCGCTTCTCCCTGGTTGCGCCTTTCGACCGTCGCCTTCTCGCACCCGCGGGAAGCGGCTTCCCGGCGGAATCCCCCTCGCCTTCGCCCGCCTTCTTCCCGCCGCCCCGGCCGGTCCGCCCGCGGGCCTTTCTGCCGGCGCCCGCTCCGGCGTCGTCCAGCGCATCGGCCATCCGGAGTTCGTCTATCCTGTCGCGGAGCGAGGCGGCCTTCTCGAACTCCAGCCGCGCGGCCGCATTCATCATCTGCTCCTCGAGGATCGCCATCATCTGGACACGGTCCACACCAGGTTCGAGGTGCAGCATCTCGATGTCCTGATCTGCGTCGGACCTGGCGTCGGCCACCGCGGTGGCCCTCATTATCTCGTCGACGGACTTGACGATGCTCCTGGGCTCGATGCCGTGTTTCTTGTTGTACTCGAGCTGGATATCACGGCGCCGCGACATCTCCGACAGCGCGCGGTCCATGGAACCTGTCATCTTGTCCGCGTAGAAGATGACACGCCCACTGAGGTTCCTCGCCGCGCGGCCGGAGGTCTGAATGAGCGAGGTGTCCGACCTGAGGAACCCCTCCTTGTCCGCGTCGAGCACGGCCACGAGCGACACCTCCGGGAGGTCCAGTCCCTCTCTCAATAGATTTATGCCGACCAAGACGTCGAACTCACCCAGTCTCAGCCCCCTGATGATCCCCACTCTTTCCAGGGCGTCGATGTCGGAATGCAGATACCTCACGCGCACGCCCAGACCACCCAGATAGTCTGTCAGGTCCTCCGACATGCGCTTCGTGAGGGTCGTGACGAGCACGCGACCGCCCTCGCCGACGCGCGTCTTTATCTCGTCCAGCAGGTCGTCGACCTGCCCCTCCACCGGGCGCACGACTATCTCCGGATCCACGAGGCCGGTGGGCCGGATGATCTGCTCGACGACCACGCCCTCCGATTTCTCCAGTTCGTAGGGCCCGGGCGTCGCCGAGACGAACACCACCTGGTGCATGAACTCCTCGGACTCCTCGAACATGAGCGGCCGGTTGTCCAGCGCCGACGGCAGCCTGAACCCGTACTTGACCAGAGTTTCTTTGCGTGAGCGGTCGCCGCGGAACATGCCGCGAAGCTGCGGCACCGCGACGTGCGACTCGTCGATGAACATCAGGAAATCGTCGGGGAAATAGTCGAGAAGGACATCAGGGCGCGACCCGGGTCCGCGCCCTGAGAGATGACGCGAGTAGTTCTCGATGCCGCTGCAGTAGCCCATCTCGCGCATCATTTCGATGTCGAAGGTCGTCCTCTGCTCGATTCGCTGCGCCTCAAGGAGCTTCCCTTCCGCCTTGAACTGACTGAGTTGCTGCGCGAGCTCGACCTCGATGCCCTTGATGGCGAGCTCGACGTTCTCCTGCGTCGTCACCCAGTGCTTCGCCGGGTATACCGACACCTCTTCGAGTTCGTCGGTCACCTTGCGCGTCACGAGATCGATGACGGACAGCCTCTCCACTTCGTCCCCGAACAGCTCCACGCGAATGGCCCATTCCTCATACGACGGTCTGATCTCGATGACGTCGCCCCGCACTCTGAAGGAGCCGCGCGCGAACTCCACGTCGTTTCTGTCGTACTGCATGTCGATGAGGTCGCGGAGCATCTTGTTCCGGTCGATCTCCTGCCCGACGGACAGCGCGAGCATCATCGACTTGTAGACCTCGGGCGAGCCCAGACCGTATATGCACGACACCGACGCAACGATAACGACGTCCCGACGCTCGAGCAGAGAGGCCGTCGCGCGCAGTCGCAGGCGGTCGATCTCGTCGTTGATATCGGCGTCCTTCTCTATGTAGGTGTCGGTGACCGGGACGTAGGCCTCAGGCTGGTAGTAGTCGTAGTAGCTGACGAAGTACTCCACGGCGTTCGTGGGGAAGAAGGCGCGGAACTCGGCGAAAAGCTGCGCGGCGAGCGTTTTGTTGTGGGAGATGATGAGCGCGGGCCGGTTGGTGCGCGCGATGACGTTGGCCATCGTGAAGGTCTTGCCGGAGCCGGTCACGCCCAGAAGGGTCTGGAAGCGGTCGCCCTGCTCGACGCCCCTCGTGAGTTCCTCTATGGCTCTCGCCTGGTCGCCCTGCGGCTCGAAGCCCGCGGTCAGGCTGAAGGACCTCTTCATCGGCACCTCGTCTGCCTGCTACCGGACGACCTCCGGATATGCGCCCTGGAAACGCTAGTCCGACATCCCGCTCTCGTTGACGATCAGTCCCTCGACCAGGCGCGAACCGGTCCCGGCGGTGCCCAGGTGCACCCCGCCCAGATAGAGATCCAGACTCTCTCCGGTCCCGACGTCAAGCTCGAAGAACTCGTCCGCCTCCCACTGGCGCTGATCGCCCCTCTCGAGCGTCAGGTCGGCCACGGGCTCGCCGTCGACAGAGATTCTCAGCCACGTGCGGTCCCTGGCAACGACCACGAGTTCCAGCTTGTGCCACTCTATCATGGTGTCGTTTACAACTGTCTCCCGAACGGGCTCGACGACGGCGGAGGTGTCAGCGCCGCCGCTTGTGCCGATGCCGCTCTCAGGCCCGGACGCACCGCGACGCTGCGACGCCGCGTACCAGCAGATCACCGCGACGA
>JAUWLR010000072.1 GCA_030613615.1 Candidatus Eiseniibacteriota bacterium | reverse complement strand
TAGTGCTCGTGGAAGTTGGCGGTCGCGTAGGCGACGCAGTCCGCACTGATGAGCAGGTCTGCGCCCTTGAGGAACGGGGCGCTCGGCGGGACCAGATTCAGGAGAACCGGCCACTGCGCGAGACGCGAGGGCCGGTCGGCGGCGTCACCGCCGGGCTCCGCCTGAGACTCGAAGGTCTGGACGGCCGCACCGGGACACGTGCAGCTCGCGGGCTTCGGCTGCTGTTGCTTCGCATCCGCCGCCATCCAAGCGAGGTGAGCGTCGACGGCCGCCTGGTCGTACGCGGCCCCCTCGCGCTCCACGATGGTGATCGCGTCCTGCGGACACTCTCCGATGCAGTCGCCCAGCCCGTCGCAGTACGATTCGCTGATGAGCTTCGCTTTCCCGTTGATGATCTGGATGGCGCCCTCGTGGCACGCCGTAGCGCACAGGCCGCAGCCGTCGCACTTCTCCTCGTCGATCACGATCAGTTTCCGTACGGCCATGTCACCCCCGTTGTTGTGCCACCGCTCACCGCAGGCAGCTCCGCTCGCGCATCAGCTGCCGGAATCCGCAATTACCGTGGGCCCGGACTGCTGGTGGGACCCGCTGCTACTGCCAGCAAGATCCGCCACCTCTATATCAGATTCAGACCCGCCCCGGACGTCGCTCACTATTGCGCGCCGCGCGGGTTTTTCCTCCCCACCCTCTGAAGCGCGATTCCGGCCACCACCAGCACGAGCCCCACGACGGTCGCCGTGAGGATCTCCTCCCCCACGAACGCCCTGATGAAGAACAGAGACACGAAGGGCGAGATGAAGATCAGGTAGCTTATCTTGGCGGTATTCTTGGACAGCCTGAGAGCGGACAGCCACAGCAGGAACGCCACACCTATCTCGACGACTCCGACGTACGCGGCCCCCGCAAACCCGAGGAGATTCTCCACGCGGATGTCGGAGAACACGAGGGTGTAGATGAGGACGAACGGCAGCCCGAACACGAAGTTCAGGAAGAGCCGCTCGGCTGGATCGCGGTCATCCTTGGTGTTATAGACCCAGTAGAGGGCCCACACGACCGTGCTGCCCAGTGCCAACGACACCCCGAGGGGGCTCGCCACGCTGAACGAAAGGAGGTCCCCTCGCGTGGAGATGACCACAACTCCGACGTAGCTGACAAGCCCGCCGGCGATGTCCCGCGCGCCTATCCTCTGCTTAAGGATGGGTATCGAGAGAAGCACCAGAGCGATGGCCCATGTGTAGTTCAGCGGCTGCGCGACCTGAGCCGGCAGGAGATCGTAGGCCTTGAACAGCACGGCGTAGTAGAGGAACGGATTGAGGAATCCCAGCCCCGCGGACTTGAGGCACTCCCGCCGCGAGCACGGGAAGATGCGTCGGAGCCGGCCCCTGGCAGCCAGGACGACGCCCAGGAAGAGCGTCGCTACTATCGACGAGTAGAGAAGAAGCTGAGCGTAGTCCAGGTACCTCAGGGAGAGCTTGAAGGCCGAGGCCACGGTCGACCACAGCAGCACGGCCGCGAGCGCGTGGAGATAGGCCTTCCGCTGGTCGCTCATGATCCTCCTACGGGCTCACGGTCCTCCCACGGGGAGCGGGGCAGGCGCCCCGTCTGCTCGGACGCCGTCCGCTCACTCTGAGAAGAGCAGCTCTCCCTCACCGTACACCGCAATCGGATAGGAAGTGATGTCGAAGGGGTCCCCGTTCCAGCACGTGAACGATGCCCACTTGCCACGGTCCAGCGTCCCCAGGATGTTGCCGAGACCTATCAGCTCCGCGTTCTTGCGGGAGACCAGTTCGATCGCCTGCTGCTTGGAGAGCCCCAGTCGCGTGAACCACCGCGTCTGCAGAAAGAGCAGCCTCGTGAGATTGACGGGGTTGTCCGTCATGAGCCCGTACTCGACACCGGACTCCATGAGATGCCGGATGTTGCGCCAGCTCTCGTGCTTGAGCTCCACCTTGTATGCCAGCGACTCGATCGGTCCGTAGAGAACAGGGATGCCGCGCTTCTTGAGTTCCGCGAAGATCTCTGGCTCGTGCACGTCGCCCGCGTGCTCGACGATCACCTTCAGCTTGAACTCGTCGACGATCCGGAGAAGAGCCGCGATATCGTCTATCTTGTGCACGTGCACGCGGAGCACATGCTTCCGGGAGAGCACGTCTCGAAGCACGGCCTCCTCCGCGCTGAACGTGATCTCCTGCTTCTTCGCGCCCTTGGCCCTCTTGTGCTTCGCCATCTTCTGCGAGACATCAGTGAGTTTCGACCGGAGGATCGCCAGCGCACCCATGCGCGTCGACGGCCGTTTGCCTTTCCAGTCCACGGTCGACATCGGGTTGTACCCAAACGCCGCCTTGATCCCGGCGCGCGCGACGAGCGCGTCCGTCGTGTTCTTCGCGTAGTGCCTGATGACGGCCGAGAGCCCGCCGATGATATTCCCGCTCCCGGGCAACACACACGAGTAGAGGACGCCCGCCTCAACCGCGTCCTTGAGCGCCGAGTCGTCCATTTGAACGGAGTCCAGAGCGTCGGGGACAGCGAGTATGGAGTCCATGTGCTCGTTGGCCTCCGCCTCCGCGCCGGGCTCTCCCGCGCGGATCATTGCAATGTGACTGTGCGGGTCGACGAACGCCGGTGTCACCACAGCGAAGCTGCCAAGGAGCTTGCCCTTCTTCTCCTTCGATACGCCAACCATTTTCTTCCCGTTGAACACCACGTAGGCGTCCTTGACCACTTTCTTGCCCGTGTAGATCTTCTTCCCGCGAACACAGTTCATCGTTAGCTCCTTGTCCATGGTTGCTGTGGCCGCACCGGGCGGCGCATCACGCCGCCCGGCGCTTCCCTGTCGGCAGATCCAGGTGCCGCTAGCGGGCCGCCCGCGCCGCGCCCACGACGCACGCCGAGACCTCCGCGTAGCCCTTCACGACGTCCTCCGCGAACGCCATGCAGGTCGGAGAGCCGCACGCCCCGCAATCGATCTTGGGCAGCGACGCGTAGATCTCGTCCCGCTCCTTCACTTTGGCAATGGCCGTGGCGATGTCGGGATCGAGCGGGCTCAGCGCCCTGGGAGCGATGGGATTCTCGATGCTGAAGAAGCCCGAGTGATACAGTCGCTCCGCGCGATGCTCGTGCCGCGCAATGTTGTGCCCGAATTTCTGGGCAAGCCTGATGGTCCTGCTCCTGGCGACGTAGACGTTCTCCACGGCCAGTGACCCACCTATGCAACCGCCCAGACAAGCGGCGGCCTCGATGAACTCGACGTTTCTGAGCTTCGAGTTCTCGATGTCGTCCAGGAGCTTCGTGACATCGCTCATTCCTGAAACCGCGATCCACCTCTTCGTCTCGAGAAGCCCCGTGATCCCGCCCAGGCTGGACCAGCCGGGACCGTACGTGATGTCCTCGAAGAGCTCATCCTTGATCTCGTAATCGGGTTCGGAAACGGCTTCCCTGAGCGCGGGGTAGATCTCGGAAATGGCGATCGCCGTGTCCAGCGAGGACCGCGTTCCCTCTGCAGGCTGCCGAATCGACACGACTTTGGCGGGACACGGCGTGATGTAGACGGCCTCCACTTCCGACTCGGAGATCCCGTTCTCTCTGGCGAGCTTCCGCTTCGCCTCGCGGGCGGTTATCTCCCTGGGAGCCTGCTGCGGCAGGATGTTCCCCGTGAGTTCGGGGTACTTCACCTGTATCAGCCGGACAACCGCCGGACAGAAGCTCGAGATAACGGGCCACGGCCCCGTGTGTTCTTTCAGGTATGTGCGGGTTGCGAGGGTGGCCCAATCACAGGCCTTGGCCACATCGAAGACGTGGTCGAAGCCTATCTGCAAGAGCCCGCGGAGGATCCTCCTCGGGCCGACTTCCGAGGGGAACTGGGAGTACAGCACCGGCGAGGGAATCGCCACGCGGAGCTTGCCCTTCCTCGGTGTGCCCTCGAGCGTGTCGGCGAGAGGGACGAAGGCCCCGTGAGGGCACGCGGTAATGCACTCCCCGCAATCGACACAGAGCTCGCTGATGAAGTGTGCTTTGCCGTCCTTGACCCGTATGGCGTCAGTAGGACAGGCGCGGAGACATCTCATCCGGCCGTCGCACACCTCCCGATTCACTTCGTGCGCGTGATAGTACTTGTCAATCGCCATCGCAGAACCTCACTGACGGGCCAGCACCTTGATCCGCACGGTCGTCCCCACACCGACCTCCGAGGTCACCTTGAGATCGTCTGAGTTCTTCTTGATGTTCGGGAGACCCATGCCCGCTCCGAAACCCATCTCCCTGATCTCATCGGTGGCCGTGGAGAAGCCCTCCTGCATCGCCTGCTCGATGTCAGCGATGCCTCTCCCCTGATCCTCGAGAGTGACGGTTATCTCCGCGGGGGTCACCTCGAACGTCACCGTCGCGCGGTCGGCATAGACCACGACGTTGATCTCGGCTTCGTAAGTGGCTATGGCGACGCGACGAATCACGTCTGGCGAGAAACCAATCTGCTTGAGCTTCGACTTGATGGTGGTGGACACGGTGCCCGCACGCCCGAAGTCGCGACCGGTGACGGTGAACTGTTCCTTCAGTACGATATCGCGCTCGCCGGTCATTGCGACTCCTCGACGCTGCTTCCAGGAAGAAGCCCACCCGCGAACATCCGGCCGCAGGCCTCGAACATGGCGAGGTCGCACGCGAGAACCGGGATGCCTTTCTGCTTCGCCAGCTCCACCGTACCGTTCTCGGGCCGCTTACCGCGCACGTATGCGACGGCCGCGACGTCGGCGACGTCGGCGGTCATGATGGACTGCACGTTCGTGAGCCCCGTGAGAAGAAGGACCCTGGGCGAACTGAACGCGAGCACGTCACTCATGAGATCGGACGCGCACACGCTGACTATCTCCATGTCGGCCTGCTCTTCACCGCTGATGAACGCGGCTCCCAGAATCGCGGCCACTTCCCTAAGCTTCATCGTACCCCCTCCTCAAGAGCAGGCATGCCTTGCCCGCGGCGGCCTGGGCTTGCAGGACACGCTCATGCACGGCGGCCGGCCCGCAGGCTCGGCCGCACGCAAAGACGTGGATACCCCCCGAAGCGCTCGCGACAGCGCCCGTGCAGGTGAAGAAGCCGTCGGAGGCGAGCTCCACTCCGGCGATTCCGGCCAGCTGGGCCGTCGCCGCGGACGGCTCGACTCCTGTCGAGAGAACGACGAGATCGGGCTCGAGAGCGACCGCCTCGCCACTGGCGTCGGTGGCGCTCACGGCGGGCTTCTCGCCCTCAGTGACCTCGACCTGGGCAGTAACCTCGACGAACCCGACGCCCTGGTCGATTGCTTCCGATAGAAGCTCCTCGTCGAACCCCCACACCCGAATGCCCCTGTGCAGAATCGTCACCTCGCAGTCGGGATCCTCCCTCTTCAGTCGCAGGGCGTTTCGGAGAGCGTCCGCACAGCACGTTCTGCTGCAGTACGGATGCTCATCGTTTCTTGACCCGACACACTGGACCATCACGACCTTCCCCCGACCGGTGTGCCCTGCGCCGAGTGAAGCTGACAGCTCGGCCTGAGTCAGGACGGCACCGCCTCCCGCATCGGTGCGGCCGGGCGGTGCGAAGTCGGTCGCCCCGGTGGAGGCGATCAGGACGCCGTGTGCGACCTTCGGACCGGAGCCGGGACCGTCAACCGTTGGGAGGAAACCCCCTTCGGCCGGCTCGATCGCGGAGACCGTCGAATTCAACCGCACATCGACAAGCGGATTGGAGGACACGCTCTCTGCAAGGGCCCTCCACTGTGCGAGGAGGTCGGGGTCCGGCGCGAACTGGAGCGGCGCCGTTCCTCCCAGCGAGTCCGAAGGCTCGACCAGTGTGACGGGAACGCCGTGCGCGGCCACCTCCGCGGCCGCTGTCAGGCCGGCGAGCCCGCCTCCGACAACGAGCGCTCGTGGCTCCGGTCGGACCGTGGCAGGCGGCCTCTGCTCCTCCCGGCCGGCAAGCCGCTCGCTGACTCGTGAGGCGACCTCGGAGGCAGTTAGCCCGGAACCGACGCCGACCACGCCGACCTCACCCGCCGAGGGAAACCGCGCGGCGAGCCGCTCCTTCAGGAGCGCGCCGTGCGTGCGTGGGTAGCATCCGACAACAAGAACGCGGGCGTTGCTTAGCCCTCCCGCAAGATCACGGAGGCGGCGCAGAGAATCGTGGCCGCAGGCCAATGTCAGACTGACCGCCAGTGTGACGCCGTCAAGCCTGCCGACCTCGCGAACGAGTTCTCCCGGGTCGAGAGCGGTGACGCTCAGGCCGTGCTCGCAGACACAGACGAGTACGGGAGCGCCGGCCGGTGTCCCGCTGAGCTCGTCCGGGGCAAGACCTGCAGCCTTCTCCTCTCTCGCCTCGCCCGATTTCACGTAGTCGTCTCTCCTGGATGCCACGGCCGCGGCGGCGGCCCCCGAGCCGGCGGCGGCGAGGTGATCGACGGGACGCACGCATGAGCCCGCGGCGAGCACACCCTCGGCGCTCGTGGCAACGGGCACAAGCGCATCGGTGGACACGAACCCGAACTTGTTCGCATCGGCACGGAACCGCCGGGTCAAGCCGCGAGTGGCGTCCCAGGCGCCGCGACCGATAGACAGAACGACGAGGTCGAACTCCTCCGTGGTGTCGCCCGCGCCGGTATCATACGTCACGGCCACGGGGCCTTCGCAATCGCTTCCCGCGACTCCCGTGACCATCGCCATGACGAGCGCGGGGCCCTCACCCCTCTCGGCCGCGCGGCAGAGCGCCTCCCCACGGCGTCCGATCGGTCGCATCCCTCTGTGGTAGATGGTGACCGCGACGTCATGCAGCTTCTCATGGAGCCTGGACGCCAGCTCGAGCGCGTCGGTGCAGCAGGTGGACGAGCAGTAGTCCGCGCCTATCCCCTCCTCGCGGGAGCCCACGCACTGCACGAAGGCGACCCGCCCGGGGAACATCCCGTCGCCGGGCCGAAGCGGCAGCCCGGCATACGGGCCGGTCGGGCTCAGCATCCGCTCGAGCTCGGCAGTCGTGACCACGTTCATGCCGGATTCATACCCGAGCTCGGGCTTCCTGGACGCGTCGAAGGAGGAAGAGCCCGTCGCGATCACGACCTCATCGAATGTGATCCTCGCGACCTCGGGCTTCTGGTCGTAGACGATGGCGTCGCGGTCGCACTCCGCCAGGCACAGGCCACACCCGATGCAGCGCCTGCAGCTCAAGCACCTTTCGGCCTCGCGGAGAGCCAGCTCTTCGTCGAAGCCAAGATCGACCTCCGCGAAGCTCAGGTGGCGCTCTTCGAGCGCGAGCTCCGGCATCTTCGCGCGGGGCGTCGGTATGTCGTCGAACTCGGGTATGAACTTCGGCTTCTTCATGTCAATCCCCGAGGTAGTCGATGATGCCTCTGGCCGCCCGGTGGCCGGCCTCGATGGCCCATATCACGGTCGAGGGCCCGGTGACGGCGTCGCCGCCTGAGAAGACATCCGGGACGTTGGTCGCACCGTTCGACTCGTCGATGACGAACGAATCCCATCTGGAGATCTCAAGCTCGGTGTCGTCGGGCAGGAAGGAGATGTCGGGACGCTGGCTGATGGCGGGAACGATGACGTCGGCGTCGATGACGAACTCCGAGCCCTCGATCGGCACGGGGCGCCTCCGCCCGCTCGCGTCCAGCTTCCCGAGCTGCATCTTCACGCACTCCATCCCGACGACCTTCCCACCATCCCCGAGTATGCGGGCGGGTGCGGCCAAGTAGCTGATCTTGACGCCCTCCTCCTGAGCCGCCTCGATCTCCCATGGGTTCGCGGGCATCTCTTTGATGGAGCGCCGGTAGACGATGTGCACCTCCTTGCAACCGACGCGGAGCGCCGTGCGCGCAGCGTCGATGGCGGAGTTGCCGCCGCCTATGACAATGACCTTGTCGCCCGGCTTCTCGCGGTTACCCAGATTGACCTGTCTGAGGAAGACGATGCAGTCCATGAACCCCTCGAACTCGTCCTCGCCAGGCACCTTGAGCTTGAGGCCCTTGTGCGCGCCGATACCGAGGAAGATGGCCCGGTATCCCTTCTTCCTGAGATCATCGAGCGTCAGGTCCGGGCCAACGGGCGTATCGTAGAGGATCTCCACACCGAGGTTCGTGATGTACTCCACCTCAAGTTCTATGACGTCACGCGGGAGCCTGTACTCGGGGATACCCAGATGGAGCATCCCGCCGGGCACGGGCGATGCCTCGAAGACCGTCGGAGTGAAACCGGCCAGGGCAAGGTCGTGCGCTACCGTGAGCCCGGCGGGGCCGGCCCCGACGACGGCCACCTTCTCCTTCCGCGTCTTCCTGGGAGGCGTGGGCCAGGCAAGCCTGCCCTCATTGCGCAGCGTAACTTCGTGATCGGTGACGAACCGTTTGAGCGCGTCGATCGAGAGCGGCTGGTCCTGCCGCCCCCTGTTGCACGCGTCCTCGCAGGGGTGATTACACACCCTCCCGCAGATCGCCGGGAGCGGGTTGCGCTCGCGGATGACGGCGAGCGCCTCCTGGTAGCTCCCCTCTGCGATGAGCCCGACGTAGCGCCTGATGTCTATGTGGACCGGGCATGCCTCCTGACACGCGGGCGTCTCGAGCTCGATGTTGGGCCTGGCCTCATGGAACGGCGAACTCGGCCAGTCGATGGCGGTCCGGAGCGTCAGCCCCTCGTTGAAGCGGTCGTACGGCTTGATAGGACACACGAGGACACACGCCCCGCAGTCATCGCAGTCCTCGGTGACGCGCGTCGGGCCCGTCCTGACTGTCGCCTCGAATCCGTCCTCGAGACTGGAGACACCAGACACGCCGGTCGAGGTCATCACGTGGATCCGCGGGTGGCGTCGCGCGGCTCTGATCATGGAGATGGCGCGGCAGTACGCCGGCACACCGGAATCGGGGAAGGTCGCGCGTTGCGTGAGCGAGCCGCCCAGGAAGGGCGCCTCCTCGACCAGATGAACCTCGGCGCCTCCCTCGGCGAGGTCGAGCGCCGCCTCGAGCGCGGCGATATCGCCGCCGATCACGAGAACGGACCGTCCGCACTCACGATCGGCGCCGCTCGCGGCCTCCCGCGTTTCTGTCTCAGTTCTGGCCACGGGCACTCCCGGCTGCGGTCTGCCCCACATCATCTCCGGGCGCGTGAGGCTGTTTGCGTGTCACAGTCGCGCTCCAGAGCGGCTCGCCCGACGCGGTTGCTCCGAGCGCCACGAAGCCCATGCGCCTGAGATCGGCCAGGTGCCTCAGCACCTTGTAGGCGGGGATGCGCATCTCACCCGACAGCGCCAGGGCGGTCTGCGGACGCCCCTCGAGGCGCAGGCGGATCTCCTGAAGAGCGCACTCGTCCAGAACGACTTCCTCGTACATGCGTCCGAGCTCGTGGAGGGTGAAGACCTCACCGTAGACATTGCCGTCCTGCTGGAACTCGACCCACTTCCCCTCGACCCACCTGAGCTTCTTGTCACTGACGGCGTTCAGAGCCGCGGTCAGCCTGAGCTCGAGTTCCGCGCCCGTCACCCCTTCACTCGAACCCAGCGGGCCGAGTTCCGCCACCGCCTCCTGGAAGGCCGTGACGTACTCGACGAAGCGGCCGCCCTGCGCGCTCGACATCATCCTGAGAACGAGCCGCTCGGGATTGAGTCCCATTCTGCGCAGGACCCTTCTGGTCACTTCCACCTTGCCCTCGGCCTGGAGATTGCCGATCGAGTAGTGGCACTCACCCTTGAGGCACGCGCCCACCATGACGCCGTCGGCGCCGGCCGCGAACGACTCCATGATGAGCACGGGGTCGACCCGGCCGGAGCACATCACTCTGACCACTCGGACGTCCGGCGGATACTGGAGCCTCGCCACACCGGCGAGGTCGGCAGCGCCGTACGCTCACCAGTAGCAGCAGTAGGCGATTATCTTCGGACGATACGTGTCGCTCATCGACGGGTCCCGTCTCTATGCCTTCTCCCTGAAGGCCACGCGCAGCGGCGCGCCGATCTGCTCGGCGGTGTAGTGGATCATGGTGATGGCCCGCTTGTAGCACGTCGCGGCGCAGGTGCCGCAGCCCTTGCACGCGACCTCTATCATCTTCGCCTTCACGCCGCGGTCCGTTTCTATCATCTCGATGGCCCCGTACGGACAGATGGACGCGCACATGCCGCACCCGCGGCACAGCTCCTCGTCCGCAAGCACGGAGACCGCCGGCTCGACCTCTACCTCGCCCGCCAGAAGCGGGATCGACGCCCTCGCCGCGGCGCCCAGCGCCTGCTCGCCGCTCTCCCGGACGCTGCCGGGCCCGCGCGCGGTGCCCGCCACGTAGCTCCCGTCGCTGGAGAAGTCCAACGGCCTGAGGTTGACGTGGGCCGCGAGGAAGCACCGGTCCGCGTCCAGCGGGACCTTGAGGAGCCGCGAGAGCCCCTGCGCGCCGTCGTCCGGACCCAGCGGTGTCGCGAGAACGACCATGTCGCACGGTATCTCGAAGTCCCGCCCCCTCACGTCACCCGTCACCCTGACGACGCCCTTCTCGACCACGGGGGGCTCGTCCTTCGAGTAGCTGATGAACCTGACGCCGGCTTCCTTGGCCCGCCGGAGGAGTTCCTCGTTCTCCAGGCCGTAGCACATCAGGTCGCGATAGAGGACATGAACGGTGGAATCCGGCACCGTCTCCTTGATGAGCAGCGCGTCCTTGACGGCTACCATGCAGCAGATCTTCGAGCAGTACGGCCGTTCGGTGTCCCGCGCTCCCGCGCATGTAATGAAGACGAAGCTCGAGCCCTTGAGCCGTCCGCTCGCGAGCTTCCTCTCGAGTTCGATGAGGCTGATGACGCGCTTCCCATCGTAGCCGAAGATCCCCTCGGGTAGAAGAGGATGTGCTCCCGTGGTGACCACGATGGCGCCGCATTCGATCGAGAGTTCCTTCGCCTTCGAGCGCACGGTGACGGAGTAGTTCCCGATGTAGCCGGCAACGTCGGTGATCGTGGCGCCCGTGAGGACCTTCACTCGTTCCTCCGCCTTCACCGCCTCGACGAGCCGGGAGATATACTCCCCCGCGTCGCGACCGCTCGCGTGCAGCGTGTGAAGTCGTCCTACGAGACCGCCGAGCTTCTTCTCCCGCTCGATGAGAGCGACATCAAGGCCCTTCCGGGCGAGCGCCAGCGCAACGGTCATCCCGGACACGCCTCCGCCGATGACGGCGGCCCGCCTGAGCACGGACGCGCGGATGCGTTCCTGGGGCTCGAGCAGGCGTGCCCTGGCCACGGCCATCCGGACGAGGTCCTTGGCCTTGGCCGTGCCGGCGTCCCACTCCGCCTTGTGCACCCACGAGCAGTGCTCGCGGATATTGACGAACTCGAAGAGGTACGGGTTGACGCCCGCGTCGGAGCAGGCGGCCCTGAAGGGCGGCTCGTGCGGCCGAGGAGTGCATGCGGCGACCACGACTCGGTTGAGCCTGTTCTCGGTGATGGCGGTCCTGAGGTCCGTGATACCGGCCTCCGAACAGGAGTAGAGGTTCTCACGCGTGAAGACAACATCGGGCAGCGTCGACGCGTACTCAGCCACGACACCGGCATCCAGGAATCCGGCGATGTTCGTGCCGCAGTTGCAGATGAAGACGCCTACCCTGATCTCTTCCATCAGTCTCAGCTACCTCTTCCCGACAGGCGCGCCGCTCAGCACGAGCTCGGAGGCCCTCGATGCGGCGGCGCTCGCTTGCGCGACGGACTCGGGGATGTCGCACGGCCCCTTGAAGAAGCCGCAGGCGAAGACCCCCGCAGCACTCGTGTCCGCGGGCGTAGCGTCGTCCGTCACGACGAAGCCGTACCTGTCGACCGCTACGCCGAGCATCTCGCCCAGCGCGGCGGCATCAGGGCTCGGCATGGCCGCAGTCGCAAGGACGACCATGTCGACCGTGAGCTTCTCGACCTTCCGGGTCCTCGTGTCCTCATACCAGAGAACGGGGTTGTCGTCGGGGCCCTCCTGTATCTCCGCCACGCGTCCCCTGACGAACTGGATCCCGTACTCCTCCTCTCCCCTTGTCTGATATCGCTGGAACCACTTCCCCACGTTCCTGAGGTCCGTGTGGAATATGTACGAGACCGACTCCGGGTCGTGCTCGCGGCCCAGCATCGCATCCTTGATCGAGCACATGCAGCAGACGCTCGAGCAGTAGTCGCAGTAGTTGAGGTCCCTCGAGCCCGTGCACTGCACGTAGGCAACGCGGTGGGCCAGCCGGTCGTCGGAGCGGCGGTTCAGGTGGCCACCGGTCGGACCCGTCGCGTTGATGAGCCTCTCGTACTCGAGGCCGGTAATGACGTTCTTGATCCTCCCGTAGCCGTATTGCGTAAGCGGCGTGGGGTCGAACACCGTGAGCCCGGTGGCGAGCACGATCGCGCCGACGTCGAGCGTGACGCTCCCGCTCTTCTGCTCGAAGTCGATCGCACCCTTCTTGCAGACCTTCGCGCAGACGCCGCACTTCGCTTCC
>JAUWLR010000234.1 GCA_030613615.1 Candidatus Eiseniibacteriota bacterium | reverse complement strand
TGGGGCGAAACGTCCGGGTGCGGAGATGGTGCGTTCTGCGTGGCTCTGCCGTCCGCTTCAACCAGGCCGCTCCTCAGAGTGCACGTGATTGCGCGACGCGGTAGTAGTGCTCGCTCTGGCTCCGTGGTCTTTGAGAGGCATCGATTACGTTTGCAGCCAGCGGCCTAACTACCGCATGCAGCCGACGATCGCGGGTGTCACGGCGTCTGCAAGGGGATCGCTTCGCTCCGGCACACCCCGCGCCACCGCACGCTCGCGGCTGATGCATGTTCGTTAGGTGGGGCAGCAGCCCCGCAAGGAGTTCCGTTGGATGCCGATTGTAGCTGAGTCCAGAACTCTCAGGCTAGTGGTCTCACTCTTGATCTCAGCCGCTTTGCTCGGCGGCGCATCAGGATGCGGTACGTGGCCCACGGAGCCCGTTGACGGTCACGACGGCCCCGTGCCGCCACCGCCGTACTACGCGACCACTCACGAGTGCCCGGCCTGGTCACCCTTGGGCACCATAGCGTATCGAGACAACGGTGTTGTCTGGACCGACAGCACAGATTGGTACGTGGAGTGGGACCTCGCGGGCGTATGGACGCTGGACCCGACGAGTGGCGCAGCTCACCTGGTTGTTCCGGGGGGGGACTTCCCTAGTTGGTCCGCCGATGGCCTCCAGCTCGCGCTCTCATGCGGATTCTCTCTGTACACCGCGCTCCCGGACGGTTCGGGACTGGAGCTGTTCAGCGATGCATACGTGGGCTACGCCCCATCACTGAGCTTCGATGGTAGCCTCGTGGCCTGGAACGGCGATTACGGGACTTGGGTGGGCGGCACGAGTGGCGTTGGGAGTACGTACCAGATAAGAGAGACTTGGGACCCGGATTGGCAGCCTGAGGAGTACCTCTTTGCGTGTGGCGCCAGAACCGACGAGACACGAGGCATTGCGGAGGCGAATCCCTTCGTGCAGGGCGGCGCTCTGCGATTCGTGTTCGTTACAGTCGATGATCGGACTTGGGCCGACGAACCTGACTACTCCCCAGACGGTGAGTACATAGCGTTCACCCTGCACCGACTGGAGGAGCGTCCCCAGGTGTGGTTCGTTGCCAGAGATGGCTCCTTCTCTCGTCAGCTGACGTGGGATGGGGGAGAGAGCCCTTCCTGGTCGCCTGACGGGACCAAGGTCGTCTACGCGCGAGAGGTCTGGCGGTCACCGGATCCGAGCGACGGAGTCCTTTGGACTGTGGACATCAAGACGGGTGAGCAGGCTCAGTTGACGTACCGCAGAGAGGAGTAGTGGCAGGCTGCTGCCCACCTAACTAGCGTATGCACCCGACGAGCTTGGGTGTCACGGCGTCTGCAAGGGGGTCGCTTCGCTCCGGCACACCCCGCGCCACCCTTGACGCTCGCGGGTGATACGCGGTCCGTTAGACTGCTGAGAGGCACATGTTGGGAGAGTTCGCTAGGGCGAACGGCAAGTATGTGAGGAGATCAGCTGGCCTGGAGTTCTGGTCGCTTCAGTGGAGCCAGTGAGGATAGGATTGGAGATAGGCCAGGCTGCATACGGCCATGGTAGGCGAAGAGTTGGCAGCTCTCTTCTCGTGTTGTCGACGAGGGCGGAGTTGCGTTTCAGTTCCTCACCGGTGGTTGATGGAGGGGCCGTATCCAGCCGCTTGAGTGAGCAGGTGGACATCGGGGCAGGCCGTTGAGGCAACGGTGAGTAGTCAGCGGCCTAACTAGCGTATGCACCCGTCGAGCTTGGGTGTCACGGCGTCTGCAAGGGGGGCTCCGCTTCGCGTCGCCAGCACACCCCGCGCCACCCTTAACGCTCGCGGGTTATACGCAGTCCGTTAGGCCGCCTGAAGAGGCACGAGAGGAGTAGCGGAGGATGTCCGAGACAAGCCCGTTCCTCCGTGAAGCGATCATGGCAGTGGTTGACAACCAGCTGCGACAGAATGATCCCCCGGAGACACGGGAGACGCTGCAGCGTTTGCTCAGCGAGGGCCACACGGAACGCGATGCGAAGAGGCTCATCGGGACCGCCGTCGTCGCTGAGATCTTCGACGTCTTGAAGCTCCGACATGAGTTCGATTGCGATCGCTTCGTTGTGGCTCTGCGCAGGTTGCCGGAGCTGCCGTCGGAGGACGAGCAGTAGCCCCACGCTCCGGGCAGGCGGCCTAGGTGTAGTTTGGCTGTCCGGACCTGCAGACGTAGAGGAGGAACACAGTGAAGATCAATCCGCTGGGTTGGCTTGGCCTATTGGGTCTGATGGGATTGCTGGGCTTCTGGACTGAGGGACCCGGTCTCTTTGGTCTCTTCGGCTTCTTCGGCTACTTCGGGTTCTTCGCCTATCCTCGGGAACGTGGGCCGGCGGCCTAACTAGCGTATGCAGCCGACGAGCTTGGCTGTCACGCCGACTGCACCGGGCGCTGCCGCGCCCGACGCACCCGCCGCGCCACCCTTGACGCTCGCGGCTGATACGCGGTCCGTTAGGTGGCTTTGCCGAGCACCGAGAAACTGGCAGCTCATTGAGCTCA
>JAUWLR010000125.1 GCA_030613615.1 Candidatus Eiseniibacteriota bacterium | reverse complement strand
GATCGACTTCTTGATCTCCAGCTGGCCGGGCTCGGAGCACGTGTACTTGTTGTTGTAGACCACGACCACATCGTCGAGGCCCTCCGCGAACTCCGCCACGTCGGCGCAGTCCACCGTGCCCTGGATATTGAGCCCGCACTGGCACACGAAGACCCCGATACGGAGATCCCCACCGCCCGCGGTTGCCATCGCTTGCCCTCCCTTTCCTACTCCAGCCTGGATGCGGCAAGGGCCATGAGATCCGTGATCTCAAGACCCACCTCGTCCTTCAGGATCGAATCGTTCAACGCGCAGGTGAAATGTATCTCGCACTTCGGGCAGGCGGTCACGAGGACCGAGGCGCCTGTGCCGGCGGCCTCTCTGAGCCTCGTCGCCTGGAGCTGTTTCGTGAAGGACGTGCAGTTCATCCAGTTGCCCACGCCGCAGCAGATGGCGCGCGCACGCGACCTGGGCATGTCGAGGAGCGTCACCCCCGGCATCGCCTCGAGGATCGCCCGCGGCGCGTCGTAGATACCCATGTGACGGCCGAGCCGGCACGGGTCCTGGAACGTCACGGTGACGGCAGGCCCCTCCGCGAACGTGACCGTACCCGCTTCGACGGCTTCCGCCAGAACCTCCGTGATGTGGACGACCTCGAACGGAAGAGGCCCGAAGTGAGCGGGGTACTCGGTCTTGAAGAGTGCGTACCCTTCCGGGCACGAGAACACGACGCGCTTCGCCCCGGCCTCTTCGAGCAGCTTCAGATTCTCACGCGCCAGCGCGAGGAAGCCCTCGACGTCGCCGCTCCAGAGCATGTCGTGACCGCAGCAGCGCTCGTTGGGAAGGAGCGCCGGGGTTATGCCGGCGGCGTTCAGCAGTCGGACGGCGCCCCTGGCGCCATCGAGCGGCGACGCGCCCGTTTCCGAGAAGAGGACGTCGAAGTACGGCGCGCACCCGACGAAGTACACGGTGCCGCCCTTGGATCTCGTCTTGAGCGACCCGTCGACCCAGCCGAGCCGGTCCTGCTTGAGCGTCTTCGCCTTCATGATGCGGGTGAGCGACTGGACCGCTCCGCCGTGCGTGCAGGTCCCCTCTCCCCCCTCCCGCCTCACGACGGTCCTCATCACCTTGGTGAGAAGACCGTAGTCGATGCCCACCGGACAGCGCGTGTCGCACAGCCCGCACGTCAGACACGACCACACGCTCTGGTCGTGGATGAGCTTGTCGGTCTCCCCGCGCGTCGCGCGGATGAGCAGCGACCTCGGTGAGAAGCTCGCGTCGAAACGCGCGACCGGGCAGATGCCGCTGCACTTGCCGCACTCGTAGCAGAGGAACGCCCGGGATTCCCTGATGGCCTCGGCCATCACCTCGCGGATGTCGATGTCACCGCCCGGCTTCTGCAACAACGCCTCCTTGTCCAACTGCCGGGGCCGCGCGGCGCACTGGCTGCCGTGCCTCGGCCTCGGGCACCGCCCGCTACGTCTTCTCCACCGCGACCGCGTCCGGTATCTCAAGTTCCCCGGAAGCGGTTCCCGCCAGCGGGCTGGGTCCGAGCTTCTTCAGGTCCGCGACGAACTCCTGCATCACCTTGACGAAGATGGGCGCCTCGGCCGCGGATATCTGCTCGAACCGGACGCGCTCCTTCTCGAGACCGAGCAAGCTGACGAGCTCGGCCGTCTTCTCGAACTGCTCGGCCGCGCGCTTCGCGCCGAACAGGTAGTGGCAATCCGCATCGTGGCAGCCGGATACGAGCACGCCGTCCGCACCCAGCTCCAGCGCCCTGAGAACGAACGCGGGGTGGATGCGGCCCGCGCACATCACGCGGATGATCCGCGCGTTGGGCGGGTACTGCATCTTGTTGATGCCGGCCGCGTCCGCCGCCGGGTAGCTGCACCAGTTGCAGGCGAACGCCACGATCCTGGGCTCGAAGGTAGCGCGCTTCGCTTCCTCGCGCGCACCTCCGGCGGCCTTCCTGGCGCCGGCCTTCTTCGTGCCCGCCTGCTTCACGCCGGCCTTCTTGGCGCCGGCCTTCTTCACGCCGGCCTTCTTCGCGCCGGCCTTCTTCGCGCCCGCCTGCTTGGCGCCGGCCTTCCCCGCTTCCTTGCCGCTATTTCGCTTCGCCAACGGCCGCCTCCGGCCACGACCCGGCCCCCTGCTCTGGGGTGGGTTTGAGGTAGGCCTCCATCATTGTCTCGATCATCTCATCCGTGAAGTGCCGAATCGATATCGCCCCGCTCGGACACACGACGGCGCACGTCCCACACCCCTTGCAGAGCGCCTCGTTCACGATGGCCACGCGCCTGCCGTCGGGCAGCTCGCCGATCTCTATGGCGTTGAACTCGCAGACCTCGACGCACGCGGAGCACCCCCTGCACAGCCTGTCGTTCACGACCGACACGACGGGCTCGAGCGTGATCGTGTCGCGCGACAGCAGGGCCCCGATCTTCGAGGCCACGGCGGAGGCCTGAGCTATCGAGTCCCCGATGTCCTTCGGGGCCTGGCTGCAGCCGCAGAGGAAGATGCCCTCCGTGTTCGTCTCGACGGGGCCGAACTTCGGGTGCCTCTCCAGGAGGAACCCGTCGCTCCCGATCGGGATCTTGAGCATCTCCTGCATCACCGTCGTGTCGTGTTCCTTAGGCACCATGCCCAGCGAGGGCACGACGACGTCGGCGGGGAGCTCGAGCGTCAGGTCGCGCGACGGCAGGCGGAGACTGACGCGCACCCGACTACTGTCCTTAGCGAAGACCGGCGGGTCGTCGGGGTCGTACGGTAGGAAGGTGACCCCCTCCCCGCGGGCGCGGCGGTACATCTCCTCGGCGCCCCGCCCGTACACGCGCACATCGCGGTGGAGGATAACGACGTTTACACCGCGGCTCTTAAGCTCCAGAGCCTGCCGGATGGCCGATTGGCAGCAGTAGCGCGAGCACTCCGGATTCCCCTTGTCGCCACGGGAACCAACGCACTGGATGAAGACGGCGGTCTTGACCTCCCGCCCCTCGAGCTTCGGTGCGCCATCACTCTTCATGAGGTCCTCGATCTCGGTGTTCGGTATCACTTGAGGGGACAGGCCGGCCCCGAAGTAACCGGGCTCGGGCTTGTAGAGGTCTGCACCGATCGCGAGGACGATCGCGCCCACGGCGAGCGTCTCGGTCGCGACCCCACCGCCCGGATCCGAATCGCCGGCTCCTCCCTCGGCGTCCGGCGGTCCGATGGTCGCCTCGAAGTTCCCTACGAACCCGGTCACGCTCTTGAGGATCGTGCCGGTCCTCACGTCGGCGCCGGAGGTCTTGAGCGCCTCGACCTTCTCATCGACGAGCGACTTCCCGCTGCGCCCGCTCGGATACGTTCCCGCGAGGTCGACGACGCGACCGCCGAGTTCGTCATTCCGTTCGATCAGATGGACCGTGAAGCCCCTCCGCGAGAGATCGATGGTCGCCTCTATGCCCGCGATGCCGCCACCTACTACGAGGACCTCGTGGCCCACCTCGAGCTCCTTCTCCGAGAGCGGCTGCAGCAACCTCGCCCTGGACACTGCCATGCGGATGAGGTCGCGGGCCTTTTCCGTGGCCGCGACCGGCTCCTTCGAGTGCACCCACGAGCACTGGTCGCGGATGTTGACCATCTCGACCAGGTACGGGTTCAGGCCGACCGAAGCCGCTGCCTGGCGGAAGACCGGCTCGTGTGTCTTCGGCGTGCACGCGGCGACGACGACTCGGTTCAGGTCGTGCTCGGCGATGCGGCCCTGTATCTGGCGCTGCGTACTCTCGGCGCAGGCGAAGAGCAGATCCTCGGCGAACACTACGTCTGGAAGCGTGTCGGCGTACTCCGTGAGCTTCGAGACGTCGAGCACGCCTCCGATGTTGATACCGCAGCTGCAAACGAAGACACCGACACGGGGCGGTCCCGTAACATCTCTCTGCTCGATGTCCTCCTTCACGACGTCGAGCTTGTACTTGAGTACGTGCGATCCTGCGAGCGCGGCGGCGCCGGACGCCTCGGCGACCGAGTCCGTGATGTCCTTGGGCCCGGACGCGCAGCCGGCGAGGTAGATGCCGGGGCGCGTGGTCTCGAGCGGGTACACGGACGCGTCACGGCTCTCGATGTACCCGTCGTCGGCGACACCCACTCCCAGAATCTTCGCAAGTGCTCCGGTCCCCTCGGAGGACACAAGCGCGGAGCTCAAGACGACCATGTCGACGTGCGAGTGTTCGATGCTGCCGGTGGTCATGTCCTCGTAGTGTAGGAGGAGGCCTTCCGTGTCCTTGTCCTCCGTGACTTTGGAGGGCTTGCCCTTGACGTATCGGAGATTGGAGTTCCCCTGGGACCGCCGGTAGAACGCCTCGAATCCCTTGCCGAACGCGCGAACGTCGATGTTGAAGATGAGGAGCTCGGAGTCGGGGAACAGCTCCTCGATGAGGAGCGCGTCCTTCACAGCGTTCATGCAGCAGATGCGGCTGCAGTACAGGATATCCCGCTTCACGCACCTGGAGCCGACGCACTGGATGAACGCGATCCGTCCGGGCGGCTCGCCGTCGGTGAATCTCTGGAGGAACCCCTTGGTCGGGCCGCTCGCGGAAAGGAGCCGCTCGAGCTCGAGGTTGGAGACGACGTTGTGGAACCGCTTGTAGCCGTACTCGCTCGCCTCGCTCGGGTCGTAGAGATCGAACCCCGTCGCGACGACGATCGACCCGATGCTGATCTCCTCCACTACGTCCTTCTCGTCGTAGTCGATGCAGTGCTTCTCACAGGCCTTGGCGCACTTCCCGCACGCGAGGGGGAAGTGACCGAGGCAGGTTTCGATGTCGCGGATGTAGGCGGATGGTACTGCCTGCGGGAACGGCTGGTAGATGGCTTTGCGGGTGCTCAGCCCGAGGTCGAACTCGTTTGGCACGGTAATGGGACATACCTCGGCGCAGTCCCCGCACGCGGTGCACTCGTTCACGTCGACGCACCGTGCTTTGCGGAGCACGCTGACCTTGAAGTCCCCGGCCTTGCCCCGGACCTTGACGACCTCACTGTTGGTCCAGAGCTCGATGTTCGGATGCCGCCCGACATCCATCATCTTCGGACCGAGTATTCAGATGGCGCAGTCCATACTCGGAAAGGTCTTGTCGAGCTGAGCCATCTTCCCACCTACCGATGGCTCGCGCTCGACGAGATAGACCTTGAACTGCGCGTCCGCGAGGTCGAGGGCGGCTTGGATACCTGCTATGCCGCCTCCGATGACGAGAACGCCCCTGTCCATCCCCACCCCCTTAGAGTGCCACTCACTTCTTCCCGGGGGACTTCTTCGTGCCGGTGCTCCTGGTTGACTTGCGGGCCGGGGGGTTGGGCCTCTTCTTGGCGGCGGTCTTCCCGGACCCGGCCTTCCCGGGAGTTGCAGATGACTTCTTCTTCGGTGCGGTCCTCTTCGCTCCCGTCTTCTTCAGTGCGGTCTTCTTCGCCCCACCCTTCTTCGCCCCACCCTTTGCAGCCTTGGTACCACCGGCCTTCTTGGCGGCCTCAGCGGTCTTCTTGTCCAGGGCCTTTTTTTCCGCCGCCTTCTGCGCAGCGCCCTTCTTCTCCGCGACCTTCCAGGCCTTCTTCGCGGCCGCGCTCTCTCTCATCTTCCCGTCCATCCGGTTCACGCGCGCGAGCGTTGTGGCCCGCCTGCCGGCCTTGGCCTTCGTGACCTTCGACGGCTTGTACGCGCGGGTGAGCGGCCTCATGGCGGGCGGCGGCACCGGCTCCGACCCCATCAGCTCACTGCCGAACCTGTAGCCCTCCTCGAAAGCCTTCTCGTTGAGCTCGAGGAAGCGCGGTGGGATCGAACTCGGGAGAGCCCGTCTTGCGGACTGCACGGAGATGATGTCCGTGACGGCCGTGAAGAACCCCAGCATCACGATGTTCGCGGCGATCCTGTTGCCGAGGTCCTCGGCGATCCTCGTCGCAGGGATCGCGTACAGCCTGCACCCGACGGGCGCAGCCTCGGGCTTCACCAGGTCGTCGTCTATCATGAGCGTCCCGTTCCGCCTGATGTCGGACCCAAACTTGTCGTACGCTTCCTGAGACATGGCGACGACCGTGTCCGGCGTCGTGAGATACGGATATCGCACTGGTTCGCTGTCCACAACGATCTGCGCGCTGCACGCGCTGCCCCTCGCTTCGGGACCGAAGCTCTGCGTAAGCGTGGCGTGCTTCCCGTCGAACAGGGACGCCGTCTTGCCGATGATGTAGCCGCACCGAATCACGCCCTGGCCGCCGAATCCGGAGATTCTGATCTGGTTCACTTGATAGACCCCTCGTAGGTTTCGTAGTCGTCCCCGAGCACTTCCCCGTACCACTTGTTCATCGACTCGACATACGTAGGGCGCTCGAGGTCCACGAACTTGCCGACGGTGATTTCCTCCTGGAACCCGATGTCCAGCTCGCGCGTGGGGGCACCGTGCTTGATCACGCAGTTGTCGTGATAGAACTTCATGAGGTCCAGGCCCGTCCCCAGTCTGTTACGTCGCGCGTAGAGCGTGGAGCAGGGGCTTATGATCTCGACGACGGAGAACCCCGGCTTCTCGAGCGCCTCCGCGATCGCCGACGTAAGCCTCCTGACGTGCAGCGCTGACCACCGGGCCACGTAGACCGCACCGGAGGACTCGGCGAGATACGGGATATTGAAGGGGCGCTCGAAGTTCCCGTACGGCATC
>JAUWLR010000180.1 GCA_030613615.1 Candidatus Eiseniibacteriota bacterium | reverse complement strand
GAGTGGCCACGCGAGGCTCTCAGAGATGGACCGCTCCAGGCTCTCCTCGTCGATGTCCGAGCTGACCCCGAAATCTATGATGTTGCCCGCGACGGCCAGACGAACGGCGGTGTCGAACGGGTCGTCGGACTCGGCAACCATGCTCTTGAGCCGCGCGTACATGGAGAGCGCCAGCGCGTTGAAACGGTCCTTGACCTCACGGTAGGGGTCCTGCCGGCCCGTCGCCTCCCTGACGACCCTGTGGATCACCTGTCCCATCGAGGGCGGAGTGTCGTCCATGTCCATCTCGGCGACGGCGCGCGCCACATCCCGAAGCACGCGGGCGTGCGCCTCGGGGTCGTCGCTTGCCATTCGAGCGGCGCCCAGAGCCTGTTTCAGAAAGCAGGGAACGCAGTCCAGGAATGTCTTCAAGTCGCCTTTCCGAAACCGCCGGTGCGGGCGTCCTTGCCCGCCGGGGCCGCGCCAGAGCGCTCACACCAGCCAGCCGCGCTAGGGTCGCGCCGCCTTCAACGCCTTCACGAGCGCGTAGGTCGCGTCGACCTCCCCGATCTCGATCTGGGGCTTCGCGTCGCCGTGGAAGTCGGTGCCGCCGGTCTTGAGCAAGCCGTGCTTGCTTGCCAGTGAGCCGTAGTGCCCCACGAGTTCGGCGAGCTCTTCCTTCGTAATGAACGGCTCTCCGTTGTGGAAGGGACGGTTCTTGTCGTAGGTGTAGTAGACCTCGAGGCCTTTCACACCGGCGGCGGCGCACGTCGCGATGATCTCGTCGACGATGGGGTCTATCATGCTGCCGCCTTTGGCGAACGTGGTGTTGTAGGCCCCCGGGTGCGCGAGCACGGGCACTCCGCCGGCGCGCTCGATGAGTTCGACGCACTCCTCGAGCTTCAGGCTGAAGTCCTTCGCCACGTGCCACTCGCCACCGAACGACGTCCGGTCGAAGAACTCCTGCGACGCGAAGTCCGGATGGTGACGATGGAGCACCTTCCAGATGTGCGGGCGCCGCACCGTGTCGCCCGCGGCCTCCTCGAGCACCTCGTCCGCCTCTATCGGAAGCCCGTTCTCCGCGAGCACGGCGATCTGTTTGGTGAGCTTCCCGTTCTTCGCATCCTGAAGCTTCTGGAGCACGTCCTCGAGTTCGGCAAGGTCCGGGTCGACGAAATAGCCCAGGATGTCTATCTCGATCAGGTGCCTCGCAGGGTCGTGTGCGATACCGATCTCCACGCCGGGGATGACCTCAACGCCGTGCTTCTCCCCCGCCGCAAGTGCCTCGCGGACGGAACCGATGGAATCGTGGTCGGTGATGGCGATGGCGGCAAGCCCGAGCGACTTCGCCTTCAGCACGAGGGTCTCCGCGGTCTCCGAGCCGTCGGAGGCCACGGTGTGCATGTGCAGGTCGACTCTGGAGTCGTCTGAGACGGTCACACCGACCTCCCTGCTAGACCTCGATACCGAAGACGCCCTTCAGAGCGAAGCCGGCGGCGACCGAGATGACAAAGAACGCAAGCAGCCAGTTGACGGTGAGCCCGAGGAACTTGAGCTCGCGATGCGGATACGTGACGTGAACCGACTCGATGATCGAATCGCCCGGGATGGGCGGCTCTGCCGGATAGAGGAACGCGTTCCACGAGTTGGCGCGCGCCTTGACGGCGCTCACCTTACCGAGCTTCTGCTCGGGGCCGACGTCGAGCGACTTGTGCACCGTCCCGCCGGGCGTCTCGAGCGCGAGCTGGTGGTGTCCCGGCTGCTCCGTCATGATCTCCCAATCCACCTCGCTCTTCGAGTCGATCCGAAGCGCCGGAGAGATGACGCGGACGCCCTTCGGCGCGACCAGTGTCAGGTCCGTCTGCGAGGGAACGGTCCCCTCCCTGAGCTTCACCGAGACCACGGCCGTGTCCCCCGGCCTGAGGGGCTCGTTCGCGTAGCGGATGCCGAGCTGCACCATGATGACGAGCACCGGTATGAACAGGAACATGAGCGGCCGCAGAGAATGACGCAGGTACTGCACGTTGCTCCTGATCACGCTCCAGATGGCCGCGAACATGACGACCGTGTCGTTCCGGAAGATCCACATCTCCATGATGTAGGCCTTGAGCTTGTCCTTCGTCTCAGAGATCTTCTTCTGGTTGGACGTCTTCCCGAATATCAGAAGCATGACGACGCCCGTGACGACGGACACGACGGCCAGCCCCACCCACGGGTGGAGTCTCGCGAACGGTGTCAGAATGACGTCGAACGCCCGGGTTATCGCTCTAAGAATCGTCCACATGCTATGAGATGTACCCTGGCCCCTTCTATGAAATGTACCCCAGTCCCTTCAGCTTGTCCTTGATCTCGTCCTCGGAATCGGACTCCTCGAGCTTCGCGATCTCCTTCTCGAGAGCGTGTATCACGAACTCCTCGGGTGACGAGTAGCCCGCGAGCTTCGAGAACTTCTTCACCTTCTCGAGAAGCTCCTTGTCTATCTTGAGATTTCCTCCGCCGAACATACCCTCCTCCTTCGCGGCCGCCGCTCGCGAATGACTCGGCGGCGCCTGAGTTACCCGTGGCGTGTGAGCCGAGCGTACCCGCGCTCCTATTCGAACACCGACCTCCCGACCATCCAGTTCCGCTTCGCGATGCCGTACTCGGCCAGCAGTGTCGGCGCCATGTCGTAGAGCGACGGGGCTTCGTGCGTTATCGGCTTGTTCGTGAACAGCACACCCGGCACGTGGTGATAGTCCGCGCAGTGGTCGCCGCTCCACTTGTCCAGGTTGTCGCTGACGAGCTCGTCCGGTACCTGGCCCGTCGCAGTCTTGTCCGAGCCGCGGTAGCCCCAGCCGTACCCGACGACGATGTCGGGAGCGGTGCCTTTGTAGGGCCCGTGGTAGACCTCCCTGGCCTTGTAGGCCTTCACGATCATCTGTTGGTCCGTCTTCGGGTCGCGCACATCCTCGAGCTTCGCAGCTATCTCATCGACGAGCTCAGCGGCCTCGCGCCCCGGGCGGACGATGCCCTGTCCCTCCCGGTTCGCCGTGTTGACGTAGAGCGCGTTGATGCCGAGACCGTAGGCCGTCGTCTGCGTCCAGTCGACGCCGAGCAGCCACTCGACCTGCGCCGGCCTCACTCCCGGCTTCAGAACGAGGTAGCCTTCGTCGTAGAGCCACCGGTTCAGATGGAACTGCCGGTAGTACGGCGCGAACCCGTGGTCGGACAGCACGATGAGCGTCGTGTTCTCGTCTATCGTGCGCATGACCTCGCCGAGCACGCCGTCGAACTTCACATACAGGTTCTCGAGGAAGTCCGAGAACTCCGCGTCCTCCTCGGGATTGTAGGCCGGGTGCCCGACGTCCATGCAGCGCCACATCATGTGCGTCGACTGGTCGAGCGAGCCGAAGTAGAAGTAGAGAAGCCCTTCCTCGAACCTGGACAGCTCGTACCTGAAGCACTCGAGCCGTTCGTCGAACACGATGGTCGACTGCCTGGTGAAGATCGCGTTGTCGAAGATGCCGTGCTCGAGCGCCTTCGTGTCCTCGGGCATGTTCTGCGTGTAGAAGTAACCGACTGCGTCGACCAGCTCAGTACCGTATTCCGGCGGGTCCGTGATGGGCAGCACCTGGTTGGCCGGGTTGATCTGGACCGGCGTGATGTAGAGCTCGAACACAGGATGCGTCGACTTCAGGTAGAAGCGCGCCAGCCCGCTGACCGTCACGAGGTTCGGGCCCATCACGAACTCGACCTCGACCCACTCGCTGAACTCGCCCTCGGTGAGAAGGACCTCAGCGTCGCCAATGTCCAGGCGGGCGACCGGGTTCGAAGGATCCACGTAGACCTCGAAGTCGATGCCCACCTTCTTCTCGCTGTAGGAAACGGGAGCGCCCTCGCGCTCTCCTATCTTCTCGTAGTCCTTGAAGTCGTTCGGCGGCCCGTAGAGCGTCGCGTGCACGACTCCATCCTCGACCCTGACCGGATAGACGTAGCCGCCGGAGAGATCCTCCGAACCCGGCCACGGATCGGTCGTGTAGAAGGAGAACGTCCCGTACGTCCCGAGGATGTCCGGCGTGCCCATGCCGGATATGCTCCGCACGAGTCCACCATCGCTCGTGACCGGCGGGAAGTTCGACGGGATCTTGAAAACGGTGCACGGGACGCCCGCGGCCTCGAGCACCTGCCAGAACGCGACGCCCTTCCTCAGATTCAGGGTCGCGCCCCCGGCCAGCGGGAACACGTAGTCGGTGAACGGCATGGCGAACCGGTTCCTGACCGGGATTCCCAGCACCCGCGCCTTCTCGGGCGCCGGCTCGACCTTCGAGGTCGAGAGAAACGGCAGGTA